>NZ_JBSVZN010000009.1:0-246127 GCF_054052225.1 Methylobacterium sp. JK268
CCGGCGTGGTTGGCGGGGCCGACGATGCCCTCCTTCTCCATCCGCTCCATCAGCGAGGCCGCCCGGTTGTAGCCGATCTGAAGCCGGCGCTGGATGTAGCTCGTCGACGCCTTCTTGTCCCGCAGCACCACCGCCACCGCCTGCTCGTAGAGGTCGGCTGCCGGGTCCGCGAAGGCGCCCTGGTCGAACACCGCGGTGTCGGCGACGGCGGCCTCGGCGCCGCCCTCCTCGCCCTCCTCGGCGGTGATCGCGTCGAGATAGGCCGGACGCCCCTGGCGCTTCAGATGCGCCACGATCGCCTCCACCTCGTCGTCCGACACGAACGGGCCGTGAACCCGCGTCGTCCGACCGCCGCCCGCCATGAACAGCATGTCGCCCTGACCCAGAAGCTGCTCGGCGCCCATCTCCCCCAGGATCGTCCGCGAGTCGATCTTCGACGTCACCTGGAACGAGATCCGGGTCGGGAAGTTCGCCTTGATCGTCCCGGTGATCACGTCCACCGACGGGCGCTGCGTCGCCATGATCAGGTGGATCCCCGCCGCCCGCGCCATCTGCGCCAGACGCTGGATCGCCCCCTCGATGTCCTTGCCGGCCACCATCATCAGGTCGGCCATCTCGTCCACGATCACCACGATGTAGGGCAGCGCGGACAGGTCCATCACCTCGTCCTCGTACACCGCCTCGCCCGTCTCCCGGTCGAACCCCGTCTGCACCGTCCGGGTGATCACCTCGCCCCGCTCGCGCGCCTCCGCCACCCGGGCGTTGAACCCGTCGATGTTGCGAACGCCGAGGCGCGCCATCTTCTTGTAGCGCTCCTCCATCTCGCGCACGGCCCACTTGAGGGCGATCACGGCCTTCTTGGGGTCGGTGACCACGGGCGAGAGCAGGTGCGGGATGCCGTCGTAGACGGAGAGCTCCAGCATCTTGGGATCGACCATGATCAGGCGGCACTCCTCGGGCTTCATGCGGTAGAGGAGGGAGAGGATCATGGTGTTGATGGCCACCGACTTGCCGGATCCGGTTGTGCCGGCGACGAGCAGGTGGGGCATGCGGGCGAGGTCGGCGATGATGGCCTCGCCGCCGATGTTCTTGCCGAGGCAGAGGGCGAGCTTCTGCTTGGTCTCGGCGAAGGCGGGACTGGAGAGGATCTCGCGCAGGTAGACGGTCTCGCGCTTGACGTTCGGGAGTTCGATGCCGATGGCGTTGCGGCCCTGGACGACGGCGACGCGGGCGGAGACCGCCGACATCGAGCGGGCGATGTCGTCGGCGAGCGAGATCACCCGCGAGGACTTGGTGCCCGGCGCCGGTTCGAGCTCGTAGAGGGTGACGACGGGCCCGGGCCGCACGGCCAGGATCTCGCCCCGCACCCCGAAATCCTCCAGGGTCGATTCGAGCAGGGTGGCGTTCTGCTCCAGGGCGTCCGAGGAGACCGCGGCGCTCGGCGAGGGGCCGCGGGGCTCCGCAAGGAGCGCCAGTGACGGCATCTCGTAGGCGTCCGGGTTCGCGGGCGGCGACGGGGCGGCGCGGCGGCCGGCGAGGGGCGCCGGCGGCGGCGCGACCCGGGGGCGCGGCGCGGGCTCGGCCGCCTCCGCCCGCGCGGCGGGGCCGGCGGGAAGCGGGTCGTCGAAGGTCGGCTCCCGGCGGACGGGCCCTGCGGGCGCGTCGTCCCAGGGGGCGTCGCCCTCCTCCGCGAAGACCCGGCGGGCGATCCGGGCCGGGGAGGCCTCGTCCGCCTCGTCCGGCGATGCGTCGAGGCGGGCGGCCCGCCAGGCCGCGACGCGCCCGGCGACGCGGTCGCGCGCGCCGAGGGCGAGCTGCGCCAGCGCGTCCAGGCTGGCGATGCCGACGCCGAGCCCCTCCTCCTCCGCGGAGCGGGACGCCGCCGGGCGGCGCCCGCGCGGCGGGAGGCGGCTCGGGGCCGCGAGGTAGGAATCGCCCTCGTCGTCCTCGTCCTCCTCCCCGTCGGCGAGGCTGCAGGCGGCCGTGAGGCACATCACCGCGGCGACCGCGTAGGCGAGGCCCGCCAGGGCGCCGAGCGGCCCCAGCACCGCCTTCACGGCGGCGAGCAGCGCGTCGCCGCCGACGCCGCCGAGGCCGGTCGGCAGCGGCCAGCGCGCGGTCGGCGGCAGCGCACTCGCCACCGCGCTCGCCGCCCCCGCGCCGGCGAGCCACAGGCCGAGCCGCGCCCGGAGCCGGCCGAGCCGGTGGCGGCGCAGCAGCCGCACGCCCCAGACGGCCAGGGGCAGCACGAAGGCCAGCGACCCGAAGCCGATCAGCTGCATGCCGAGGTCGGAGACGACGGCCCCCGGCGCGCCCAGCAGGTTGTGCGCCGGGCGGCTGGTGGCGTGGTTGAGGCTCGGATCCTCGATCGACCACGTGGCCAGGGCGACCACGAAGGCGCCCGAGCCGAGCAGGAGCGAGAGCCCCGCGAACTCGGTCACGCGCCGCTTCAGGAACGAGCGGAGCGTGTCGACCAGAGCATCGTAGGGCGATGCCGAACGGCGAAGCGAACGCATGCGAGAGCGAACCGGGTACGCGGAACTTGACGCACCCTACCGCGGCGGGAGTTAATGGGCGTTTAAGCCTAACTTTGGGAATACCTTCGAAATATCAATCTATTAATGCGGAACAACGCTCAGGCCGCGGCGTTACGGGCGGCGACGCGACGGGCCCCGGTCCGTGGAACCGGGGCCCGCCGTCGGCACGCGGGGCGGCCGCCCTCAGGGCGGCCGACCGGATCAGTAATTGTAGGCGCGCTCGCCGTGATCCGCGACGTCGAGGCCCTCGCGCTCCTCCTCCTGCGTGACGCGCAGGCCGACGATCAGGTCCACGACCTTGTAGAGGATCGCCGAGCCGACGCCCGACCACAGGATGGTGAAGCCGACCGCCTTGGCCTGGGACAGGAAGGCGGGGCCGAACTCGTAGGCCGCCGCGACCAGTTCGCCGGGCTTGGTGGCGTAGTCCGGCGCGCCGGTGCCGCCGAGCGCCGGGTTGACCAGGATGCCGGTCGCCAGGGCGCCGATGATCCCGCCCACGCAGTGCACGCCGAACACGTCGAGGGAGTCGTCGTAGCCGATGGCGTTCTTCACGGCCGAGCACATCAGGAAGCAGACGGCGCCCGCGACGAGGCCGAGCACGATCGAGCCCATCGGGCCGGCGAAGCCGCAGGCCGGGGTGACGGCGACGAGGCCGGCGACCGCGCCCGAGAGCATGCCGAGCAGCGACGGCTTGCCCTTGGCGGCCCACTCGACGAACAGCCAGGAGAGGCCCGCCGCGCAGGTCGCCACGAAGGTGTTGAGCATCGCCAGCGCGGCGCTGCCGTTGGCCTCCAGGTTCGAGCCGGCGTTGAAGCCGAACCAGCCCACCCAGAGCAGCGAGGCGCCGATCATGGTCATGGTGAGCGAGTGCGGGGCGAGCAGGTCGCGGCCGTAGCCGATGCGCTTGCCGATCAGCAGGGCGCCGACGATGCCCGCCATGCCGGCGTTGATGTGCACCACGGTGCCGCCCGCGAAGTCGAGCGCGCCCCACTTGAACAGCATGCCGGCATCCGCGTTGGCGGCGTCGAGGGCAGCCTGGGCGGTCTGCTTGGCGCTGTCCGTCGTCGCCGCGGCGAGCGCCTTGGCGGCGTTACCGACCGCGTCCGGGCCCGACCAGTACCAGACCATGTGCGCCATCGGGAAGTAGATGAACGTGACCCAGAGCGTCACGAACAGCAACAGGGCCGAGAACTTCATGCGCTCGGCGAAGGCGCCGACGATCAGCGCCGGCGTGATCATCGCGAACGTCATCTGGAAGCAGATGTAGACGTATTCGGGGATGTAGACGCCGTTGGAGAAGGTGGCGGCGGTCGAGTTCGGGTCGACGCCCTTCAGGAAGGCCTTGGAGAAGCCGCCGACGAAGTCGTTGAGGCCGCCGCCGTTGGTGAAGGACAGGCTGTAGCCGTAGAAGACCCAGAGGATGCCGACGAGGCTGACGATGGCGAAGACCTGGGTCAGCAGCGACAGCATGTTCTTGGTGCGGACGAGGCCGCCGTAGAACAGGGCGAGGCCGGGCACCGACATCAGCAGCACCATGGCCGAGGAGACGAGCATCCAGGCCGTGTCGCCCTTGTTGGGCACCGGCGCGGCGGCCGCGGCCGGCGCGGCCTCGGGGGCGGGCGACTGCGCCAGCGACGGCTCCACCAGGAGGAGCGCCAGTGCGGCGCCTCCCAGGCCGAGAGCCAGGAGGTTGCGAAGCTTCATGGAAACGGAACTCCCGATCGGTATCGTCACAAACGGGTCAGGTGGGCCGCCGGAGGGCGGAACGGATCACAGGGCGTCGGCGTCGGTCTCGCCGGTGCGGATGCGGACGGCCTTCTCGAGGGGCATGACGAAGATCTTGCCGTCGCCGATCTGCCCGGTGCGGGCCGCCGCCGCGATGGTGTCCACGACGCTGCCGACGAGGTCGCCGGCCACCGCCACCTCGATCTTCAGCTTGGGCAGGAAGCTCACCGCGTACTCGGCGCCGCGGTAGATCTCCGTATGGCCCTTCTGACGACCGTAACCCTTGACCTCGGTTACGGTCAGGCCGTGCACGCCGATGCTGGTGAGGGCGTCGCGCACCTCCTCCAGCTTGAACGGCTTGATGATGGCCATGACGATCTTCATGGGTCGTGCCCCCTTTCCGATTGGCTCCCGGTCTCCGCGCTCTCTGGCCCGGCCGGCGGCGTGAACTGGGAGGAGCGCCGCCACGGCGTTTCCCGGTCGGTCCCCGTCAAATCAAGGAACGTGCCACGAGACGACGTTCGTCCTTATGGACAAGCTGCCCGGTTCCTGGGCCTTTTGCGGAGATTCAAGCCGTTCCGGCCGGCATGGCCGGTGAAATACGATGCAAATGCTGATTTCATGGGCAATTCGGCGGTCGGTCGGTCGGCGCGAGGGCCGGAGGGAGGGGCTGCGCGCCGCGCCTCTCGTCCTCACGCGGCACGGCTGTCCGGGGGAGGACGCGGGCCTGTTCTCAGCGCTTCAGTCTGCAAAAAGGGCTGACTTGACAGAACGCTACGCCAGTCTACGGCGCGCCGGATCCCTTCTCCCCGCTCGGGCTGACATCGTCACACGTTGCGGTTGGGACGCCTGACGCTTTGCGGATGCGGCGCCATCTCGACCGCTTGGTGCCTTGCGGCGACGTGTGAAGCCGCAAGCCCCCTCGAACAGAGGGGAGACGCGCCTCGCCTCGTTCCCGAATCGCCACGCGCGGCAGGGAGGGCTCGGCCTAAGCCTTCGCCTCTTCGGCCACCGGCCGGATCAGCCCCTCCTGGGCCACCGAGGCCACGAGCGTGCCGTCGCGGGTGAAGATCAGCCCCCGCGCGAAGCCGCGGGCGCCCGATGCGCTCGGGCTGTCCTGGGCGTAGAGGAGCCACTCGTCGGCCCGGAACGGACGGTGGAACCACAGGGCGTGGTCGAGGCTCGCGGGCTGGATGCTGCGCTCGAACACGGTGCGCCCGTGCGCGGCGAGCGAGGTGTCGAGGAGCGTCATGTCGGAGGCGTAGGCGAGCACGCTCTGGTGCACGGCCGGATCGTCGGGAAGCGGCGCCGTGGCGCGGATCCAGACGTTGAACCGCGGCGGGTGAGGCTCGCGGGAGGTGTAGCGTGCCATCTCGACGGCGCGCAGTTCGATCGGCCGCTCGCGCTCGAAATAGGCGCGCACGGCGTCGGGCATGCCGGGCATGATCGACGCCTTGAGGCCGCTCTCGTCGGCGAGCGCCTCGGGCATCGGCACGTCGGGCATCGGCATCCTGTGGTCGAACCCGGGCTCGTCCTTGTGGAAGGAAGCCGACATCGAGAAGATCGGCCGCCCGTGCTGGATCGCCGTGACGCGCCGCGTGGTGAAGCTGCCCCCGTCGCGGATGCGGTCGACCTCGTAGATGATCGGCACCCGCGGGTCGCCGCCGAGCAGGAAGTAGGCGTGGAGCGAGTGCGGCCGCCGCTCCGCCGGGACGGTGCGGGTCGCCGCCACCAGGGCCTGGCCGATCACCTGGCCGCCGAAGACGCGCTGCCAGCGATCCTTGGGGGAGCGTCCGCGGAACAGGTTCTGCTCCAGCTGCTCCAGGTCGAGGAGGCCGAGGAGGTCGTCGACCGCGCGCGTCATCGCCGTCTCGCGTCAGGCCGCCCGGCGGGCGGGGAGGGGCGATCTGGCGCGGGGGGGCCTGCGGCGTCAAGCGGCGGCGGCGCGGCCGCCGTGCTATGGCGGGCCCGTTGCGGCGGGGCCGCGGCCGAAGGAGGAGCGCATGGCGGGACCGGCTCGGGAGATCGTCGTCGCGGGGGGCGGGCTGCCCGGCCTGTCGCTCGCGCTCGCCTTGCGGCGGGCGCTCGGCGAGGCGGTGCGGGTCACGGTCTGCGATCCGGCCTTCGCCCGCACCTCCCCCTCGCCCGACCTGCGCGCCTACGCGGTGGCGGCGAGCGCCCGGCGCATGCTGGACCGCCTCGGCGTCTGGGAGGCGGTGGCGGGGGGCGCCCAGCCGATCCGCGAGATGGTCATCACCGACAGCCGCCTCTCGGACCCGGTGCGGCCGGCCTTCCTGACCTTCGCGGGCGAGGTCGAGGAGGGCGAGCCCTTCGCGCACATGATCGAGGGCGGCGCGCTCCTCGACGCCCTGCGGCGGGAGGCGTCCGCCGCGGGCGCCGTCCTCGACGCGACGCCCGTCGCCGCGGCGGCACCGGAGCGCGACGCCACGGAGGCCCGGCTGAAGGACGGGCGGATTCTGCGCGCCAGCCTCGTGGTCGCCGCCGACGGCGCCCGTTCGCGCCTGCGCGAGGCGGCCGGGATCACCTGGATCGGCTGGTCCTATCCCCAGTCGGGCATCGTCGCGACCGTGTCGCACGAGCGCGACCACGAGGGGCGGGCGATCGAGCATTTCCTGCCCTCCGGCCCCTTCGCGGTGCTGCCGCTCACGCCCGGCGGCGCCCTCGGCCACCGCTCCTCGATCGTCTGGACCGAGCGCCAGGCGGACGTGCCGGCCCTCCTCGGCGGCGGGCCGGAGGACGCGCTGGCGGAGGTCGAGCGCCGCTTCGGCCTCACCCTGGGGCGCCTCGCCCTCGAGACCGGCCTGCGGGCCTACCCGCTGGCATTCGGGGTCGCCCGGCGCTTCCACGGCTCTCGGCTCGCGCTGCTGGGCGACGCGGCCCACCTCATCCACCCGATCGCCGGCCAGGGCCTCAATCTCGGCCTCAAGAGCGCGGCGTCCCTGGCCGAGGCGCTGGTCGACACGATGCGGCTCGGCCTCGATCCGGGCGCGCCGGACGCCCTCGATGCCTACGACCGCGACCGCCGGGCCGACACCCTGGCCATGGGGGCGGCGACGGACGGGCTCAACCGGCTGTTCTCGAACGACGCCCTGCCGGTGCGCCTCGCGCGCGATTTCGGCCTTGGGCTCGTGGACCGGATGCCGGCGCTCAAACGCCTGTTCATCCGGGAGGCGGCGGGCCTACGCGGCGCGCAGCCCCGGCTGATGCGCGGCGAGGCCCTCTGAGGCGGCGCGCAGGTCCGTGCACAGGATCGCGGCGGCGATGTAGCCCGCCAGCGAGACCGCCACGCGGTCGGGGCGGATCGGTTGCGCGAAATGGGCGCTGACGCTCATGACGGTTCCTCCGATTCGGGTCAGGGGATCAGACGCCCGATCGGGGCGGAAGGGAAGCCCGGGCCGGCTCACGGGTGCTCGATCGTCAGGCGCGGCCGGGGGCTCGGTATCACGGCGTCCTAATTGTCCCGCGCACAGGAACTTCCGTATTTACGTCTCTTGAACTCGCTCGTCAGCGCAACGGATCCGGCAAGCATACCACTCCTCATGCTGAGGTGCGACCGCAGGGAGCCTCGAAGCACCCCTGACCGTCAATCCAAGACAAAAGGCTGCCTGGATAGGCTGTTCTGGTGTGCTTCGAGGCTCCCTGCGGTCGCACCTCAGCATGAGGGGGTGAATTGTCCGCCAACAGCGGGGTCTGATGGTGTAGCTTGTCTTAGGCTTCATGAACATCGATCGAGTCGTGCGATCGCTTCTGATGCTGTATGCACGCGCTGACCTGAAGGCGATCATGCCGATCTTTCGGTGGACCTTCGTCAGGCTGCGCCCGCTCTCACCCGCAGAGGAGACGGGTTCACGGAGGGGTCCGCTCCACGTCCCTTGTTCGCCGCCCGGAGGCGCTCAGCGCGGGTCCGAGTTGAAGAAATTCGGGGCGTCGTTGGTCGGGAAGAAGCGCCGCGAGGGTGTCTGGCGCGGCTGCACGGGCGTGCCGCGCAACGGGGCCACGTCGACCTGGCCCTCGCGGTTGACAGGCTGCGAGCGCCGCGCCTCCTGCTGGCCCGGATCGCGGCGCCGGCGCTCGGGCTTGGCCGCGACCACGGGCGCGTCGTCCTGCTCCTTCGCCTCCGCGATGACGTCCGTGCCGCCTTTGCAGTCGACGAGCCAGACGTCGTAGATCGGGTGCTCGATCGCGTGCAGGCCCGGGCTCGACGCGAACATCCAGCCGGTGAAGATCCGCCGGTACTTGTTCTCCAGCGTGACCTCGTCGACCTCCAGGAAGGCCGTCGTCTTGGCGCTCTCGGTGGGCGGGCGGGAGTAGCAGACCCGCGGCGTGAGCTGCAGCGCGCCGAACTGAACGGTCTCGTCCACCGCGACCTCGAAGGTCACGATGCGGCCGGTGATCTTGTCGAGGCCGGAGAAGACCGCGGTCGGGTTGCGGATCTTGTCCGCCTGCGCGGCCGTCGCGGCGCCCGCGAGGCAGAGACACAGCGCCGTGCGGGCGGCGGATCGGGCGGTGATGCGGCTCAACGCGGACACTCCTCGGCTCCCCGCTCTCTCCCCCCGAAGGGTGGTGGAAAAAGGGCGGGGGCGCCTACTCGCCCGGCGTCCAGGGCACGTAGTCGCCGGTGGCGGCCGGGCGCAGGCCGTAGGAGAGCTGCGAGCCGCGCGGCCGGTAGGCCGCGACCGTGCCGGTGAGGTTCGGCTCGAAGGGCTTCTCCCACTCGCGCGGGACGTAGGTCTCCTCGCTCGGCGGCACATCGACCGTGTGGCTGAGCCAGCCGCGCCAGCCCGGCGGCACTTTCGAGGCGTCCGCCTCGCCGTTGTAGATCACCCAGCGCCGCTCCGTCCCGACCGAGGGGTCGATCATCGGCCCCTGCGCCCGGTAGTAGCGGTTGCCGAACTCGTCGGTGCCCACGTGCGCGCCGTGGCGCTTGGTGTAGAATTCCAGCCCCACGGTGGAGCCGCTCCACCACGTGAAGATCCGGAGCAGGGTGTCTCGCAGCGCCATCGCGGCCGTCTCGTCGCTCGCCCGGGCGCGATCCCGCACCCCGATTTGCGGCGGACTATGGTGACGCGGCGGTGGGTTGTCCAGCCGCTCCGCGTCGCAGGCCCCGGGGGGCCAAAATGTTGCGAATTTGCATCGAATGCGCCGGACCCGGGGCCTCGGATCCGGGGGATGACCGGTGCATGGAAAAATTTCCAGGGCGAATCCCGGAGGCCCGATGCGGGGTTACCGACCCCGGTCGAGATATCCACAGGAATTGGCTCGCCGGCACAACATCTAGCGGGGAACGGCCCCGCCCCACACTAGTTGTTGACGCGGAGCCCCGAAGCTCGGTAGCTTGCCCGCAGGTTGGACGACCGGTTCGCCGGCTCACCGTCCACCAGCCGCGCGGCGGGAAGCTGCGGACGGCGCACCCTGGCGCGCGTTGATGCGCCGGGGCGAGGCATCCTGAACCATGCTGGGCGAACGGCCGCGCGGATCGCGGTTCGGGTTGTCGTGTCTTTATGCGGGAGAGGACATTCTATGCGGATCGAGCGGCGCATCACGACGGCCGGACAATCCCCCTATGCCGATATTCCGTTCCGGAAAGCGGTCAGTGAGATCCGCAATCCCGACGGCTCGGTCGTGTTCCGCCTCGACGGCATCGACGTGCCGGAGGCCTGGAGCCAGGTCGCCTGCGACGTGCTGGCCCAGAAGTACTTCCGCAAGGCGGGCGTGCCGGCCGCGCTCAAGCGCGTCGAGGAGACCGGAATCCCCTCCTTCCTGTGGCGCTCGGTGCCCGACGAGGCGGCGCTGGCGGACCTGCCCGAGGAGGCGCGCACCGGCTCCGAGACCTCCGCGACCCAGGTCTTCGATCGGCTGGCCGGCTGCTGGACCTACTGGGGCTGGAAGGGCGGCTACTTCACCAGCGAGGAGGATGCGAGCGCGTTCTTCGACGAATTGCGCGCCATGCTCGCCCGCCAGATGGTGGCGCCGAACTCCCCGCAATGGTTCAACACCGGCCTGCACTGGGCCTACGGCATCGACGGCCCCAGCCAGGGCCACTACTACGTCGATTACCGCAGCGGCGAGCTGACGAAGTCGGCGACCGCCTACGAGCACCCGCAGCCCCACGCCTGCTTCATCCAGTCCGTGCAGGACGACCTCGTCAACGAGGGCGGCATCATGGACCTGTGGGTGCGCGAGGCGCGCCTGTTCAAGTACGGCTCGGGCACCGGCTCGAACTTCTCGGCCCTGCGCGGCGAGAACGAGAAGCTCGCCGGCGGCGGGCGCTCGTCGGGCCTGATGAGCTTCCTCAAGATCGGCGACCGGGCGGCGGGCGCCATCAAGTCGGGCGGCACCACGCGCCGCGCCGCCAAGATGGTGATCGTCGACATCGACCATCCGGACGTGGAATCCTTCATCGACTGGAAGGTGAAGGAGGAGCAGAAGGTCGCCGCCCTCGTCACTGGCTCCAAGGTCGCCGCGAAGCACCTCAAGGCGGTGATGCGCGCCTGCGTGAACTGCGAGGCGGAGGGCGACGCCTGCTTCGATCCCGAGCGCAACCCGGCCCTCAAGCGCGAGGTCAAGGCGGCCCGCCGCGCCATGGTGCCGGACGCCTACATCAAGCGCGTGATCCAGTCCGCCCGCCAGGGCGCCACCGAGGTCGACTTCCCGATCTTCGACACCGACTGGGATTCCGAGGCCTACCTGACGGTCTCGGGCCAGAACTCCAACAACTCGGTCTCGCTCACCGACGCCTTCCTGCGCGCCGTCGAGGCGGATGAGGATTGGCAGCTCACCACCCGCATCGGCGGCAAGGTCGCCAAGACGGTCAAGGCCCGCGACCTCTGGGAGAAGATCGGCGCGGCCGCCTGGGCCTCGGCCGATCCGGGCCTGCACTTCAACACCACCATGAACGACTGGCACACCTGCCCGTCGGGCGGCCGGATCCGGGCCTCGAACCCGTGCTCCGAGTACATGTTCCTGGACGACACCGCCTGCAACCTCGCCTCGGCGAACCTGCTGGCGCTCTACGACCGGCAGGCCAAGAGCTTCGACGTCGAGGCCTACGAGCATCTCTGCCGGCTCTGGACCGTCGTCCTCGAGATCTCGGTGATGATGGCGCAGTTCCCGAGCCGGGAGATCGCCGACCTCTCCTACAAGTACCGCACGCTGGGCCTCGGCTACGCCAATGTCGGCGGGCTGCTGATGACCATGGGCCTTCCTTACGACTCGCGGGAGGGGAGGGCGCTCGCCGGCGCGCTGACCGCGATCATGACGGGCGTCGCCTACGCCACCTCGGCCGAGATGGCGCGGGAGCTCGGGCCCTTCCCGGCCTACGAGGAGAATGCCGACGCGATGCTGCGCGTGATCCGCAACCATCGCCGGGCGGCGCACGGCGAGGCGGAGGGCTACGAGTTCCTCAACACCAAGCCGGTGCCGCTCGACCACGCGGCCTGCCCGCTGCCCGGCCTCGTCGCCCACGCGACGCGGGCCTGGGACCGGGCGCTGGCGCTCGGCGAGGAGCACGGCTACCGCAACGCGCAGTCGACCGTGATCGCGCCGACCGGCACGATCGGCCTGGTGATGGATTGCGACACCACCGGCATCGAGCCCGACTTCGCGCTGGTGAAATTCAAGAAGCTCGCGGGCGGCGGCTACTTCAAGATCATCAACCGGGCGGTGCCGGACGCCCTGCGGGCGCTGGGCTACCGGGAGAGCGAGATCGCCGAGATCGAGGCCTTCGCGGTGGGCCACGGCTCGCTCGGCCAGGCGCCGGGCGTCAACCCGGGCAGCCTTCGCGCCAAGGGCTTCACCGACGAGAAGATCGCGGCGGTCGAGGCGGGGCTGAAATCGGCCTTCGACATCAAGTTCGTGTTCAACCGCTGGACGCTGGGCGACGACTTCCTGACCCAGACCCTGAAGGTCCCGGCGGAGAAGCTCGCCGACCCGACCTTCGACCTCTTGGCCCATCTCGGGTTCGGCAAGCGCGAGGTCGAGGCGGCCAACATCCACGTCTGCGGGGCGATGACGCTCGAGGGCGCGCCGCACCTGAAGCGTGAGCACTACGCGGTGTTCGACTGCGCCAACCCGTGCGGCCGCACGGGCAAGCGCTACCTCTCGGTCGAGAGCCACATCCGCATGATGGCGGCGGCGCAGCCATTCATCTCGGGGGCGATCTCCAAGACCATCAACATGCCGAACGACGCCACGGTGGAGGATTGCAAGGAGGCCTACCGGCTGTCCTGGACGCTGGGCCTCAAGGCCAACGCCCTCTACCGCGACGGCTCGAAGCTCTCGCAGCCCCTCAACGCCGCGCTCATCGCCGACGACGACGCGGAGGAGGTCGAGGAGGCGGTCGAGGCGCTGATCGCCCAGCCGGCGGCGGCGCGCAGCGCCGCGGTGGCCGAGAAGATCGTCGAGCGGGTGATCGAGCGCATCGAGCGCATCCGCTCGCGGGAGAAGATGCCGGACCGGCGCAAGGGCTACACCCAAAAGGCGCGGGTCGGCGGGCACAAGGTCTACCTGCGCACCGGCGAGTACGACGACGGCCGCCTCGGCGAGATCTTCATCGACATGCACAAGGAGGGCGCCGCCTTCCGCTCGCTGATGAACAACTTCGCCATCGCGATCTCGCTCGGCCTGCAATACGGCGTGCCGCTGGAGGAATACGTCGACGCCTTCACCTTCACCCGCTTCGAGCCGGCGGGCTTCGTGCAGGGCAACGACGCGATCAAGAACGCGACCTCGATCCTCGACTACGTGTTCCGGGAACTGGCGATCTCCTATCTCGGCCGGACCGACCTCGCCCATGTCGACCCCTCCGAGATCGGCTCGACCGTGATGGGCGGCGGCACGGCGCAGTCGAAGGCGCCGAGCCCGGAGCCGGTGGTGGCGAACAGTGTCGTGTCGCGCGGCCTGCTGCGCGGCTCGGCCGACCGGCTGACCCTGATCCATGGCGGGCCGGCCGGCACGACCTCCGGGGTGGCGGCGCCGTCGACGGGCGTCTCTGCGCCGGCGGGCGGCAGCGTTCACGCGGTGCGGGGCACGGTGGCGCTCAAGACCGAGCCGACCCTCGCCGGCCGAATCGACGCGCTCGCCGAGGCGCTGCCCTTCGCCAAACCGGAGCTCAAGGTGGCGGAGCCCAAGGTCGAGCGCAGCGTCGCCGACCGCCGGGCCGAGGCGAAGATGAAGGGCTATGTCGGCGAGGCCTGCCCGGAATGCGCGAACTTCACGCTCGTGCGCAACGGGACCTGCCTGAAGTGCGACACCTGCGGGAGCACGACGGGGTGCAGCTGAGGGCGGTCAGAGGCTGCGCGTCCCCGCGATCGGCCTTGGCGTCACGCGCCCCGGATTGACCAGACTTGTAAAGACGATGGGCGGCCCGGTCCGGGCCGCCCATCGTCTTTTCCGATCAAGCCGCTCAGCATAGCGTTGGGGCACTCGAACACCCTCCTCGACGGCGAGCCGCCGTCGGCCCCACCCGAGTGTCCCATGCGGCCCCGAACGCCACCCCTCTCGGCCCTCAGACTGTTCGACGCGGCCGGCCGGCATCTCAGCTTCGCCCGCGCAGCCTCGGAGCTGAACCTCACGCCGAGCGCCGTGAGCCACGGCATCGTCGGCCTCGAGAAGGCGCTGGGAGTGAAGCTGTTCATCCGGGAGCCCGGCCGGCTCGCGCTGACGCGCGAGGGCGCGGATTACCTCACCTACGTGTCCGAGGCGCTGTCGATCATCCAGATCGGAACCCGGCGCCTGCCGCCGCCGCGCGCCGGCCGAACCCTCGCCATCAGCTGCGCCCCGACCCTGGCGTCGCGGTGGCTGCTGCCCCGGCTCCCCGCCTTTCGCGCCCGCCACCCGCGGATCGCGGTCCGGATCGACACCTCGCACAGGCACGTCGGATTTCCGATCGACGGCTTCGACTTCGCCATCCGCATGAGCCGCAACCCGGCCGCGATGCTGCGCGGGACACGCCTCTTCGACGACTGGCTCGTTCCCGTCTGCAGCCCCGCCTATCGCGACGCGCAGGCCGGGCGGGACGGCGCGGTCGATTGGCGCCGGGCCACGCTCATCCACGTCACGTCCATCACGGAGGATTGGCAGGCGTGGTTCGACGCGACGGGGGAGGCCGAGCCCCCGTCGGGCGACAGCCTGCATGTCGACACGTTCGGGCTCTCGCTCGAAGCCGCCGCGGCGGGCCTGGGCATCGCGCTCGGCCGGAGATCGCTGATGGACCGGGAGGTCCGGGATCGCACGCTCGTCGCCGTCGGGCCCGCCCGTCCGGCCGCGACGTCGCACTGGCTCGTCAGCCCGGAGAAGGGCGACGAGCATCGCGATCTCGCCGATTTCCGGGACTGGCTGCTGGCGGAGGCCGAGCGCTTCGCGGCCGATCAGCGGGAGCGCTTCCCGTTCGGACCCGCCGACGAGGGCTAAATAGAACGCGCTCGCAAAGCATTGTCATTATCGCCGGGGGATCAATCCGATTTGGCATGAGATCCAAGCGGGCGCGCCGCCAAGGGCCGTCCCCCCGCCCATGAGCGCCGCTCACCGCCCGAGGAGATGTTCTCGTTTGCGGCCCCGGGACCCGACTGCGATCGTCCCCGCGAAGGAGACGGCGAATGGCGACGATCGGGACAACGCGAGGAACTGGCGGAGGCGGGACGCGCGCCCTGCTCATGGCGGCTGCGGCGGGTCTGGTCCTCAGCGGTGCGATGGGGATCCGGCAGACCTTCGGGCTGTTCCTCGGGCCCTTCTCCCTGGAGACCGGCATCCCGGTGGCGACGACCGCCCTCGCCATCGCCCTGCACAATCTCGTCTGGGGGATCGCGCAGCCCTTCGCGGGTGCGGCGGCGGACCGCTACGGCGCCGCCCCGGTCATCGCGCTCGGCGCCCTCGTCTACGCAGGCGGCCTCGCCCTGACCGCGCTCGCGCCGTCGGCGCCGACGCTCCTGGTCGGGCTGGGCCTGATGGTCGGTCTCGGGATCAGCGGCACGAGCTTCGGCGTCGTCCTGACCGCCGTCGGCCGGGCCTCGACGCCCGAGCGGCGCAGCACGGCTTTGGGGCTCGCGAGCGCCGGCGGCTCGTTGGGGCAAGTCCTGCTCGTGCCGGTCGCGCAGTCGATCACGGCGGTCGCGGGCATGAGTGCGGCCCTCCTCGCGCTGGCCGGAATCATCGTGGCGGTCGCGCCGCTCGGGATCTGGCTCGATCGTCGCCCCCGGAGCGACGCTCCCGAGATTCGGTCGGCGGCCGGCACCTTGTCCGATGCGATCGCACGGGCCGGGCGGAACCCGGGCTACCGGCTCCTCACGCTCGGTTTCTTCACCTGTGGCTTCCAGCTCGCCTTCATCGCGACGCACCTTCCCGGATACCTCGCCCTCTGCCACATGCCGGTCGGCCTGAGCGCGACGGCCCTGGCGCTGATCGGCCTGTTCAACATGGTCGGCAGCTGGGCCTGCGGCTGGCTCGGCGGGCGGTTCCGGCCGCAGCACGTGCTGGGCTGGCTCTACGTCGTCCGGGGACTCGCGATCGGCGCCTTCGCCGTCGCGCCGAAATCCGAGGCCGTCGTCGTCCTCTTCGCCGCCGTGATGGGCCTGACCTGGCTCGGCACGGTGCCGCTCACGAGCGGCCTCGTCGCGAGGGTCTTCGGGGTCGCTCACCTCGGCACGTTGTTCGGCATCGTCTTCCTGAGCCACCAGGTCGGATCGTTCCTCGGCGCCTGGCTCGGCGGCGTGGTCCTGGACGTCACCGGCTCCTACGACCTGGTCTGGGGGGCCACGGCCCTGGCGGGGCTGGTCGCCGCGCTGCTCCACTTCCCGATCGACGACCGGCCGGTCCTCCTCGGCCGGCCTCTCGCGGCGAGGGCCCGATGAGCCGCACCGTCGACGCGCCCGTCGCGGGCGGCGCCCTCTTGCCCGAGGCCGTGGCCATCGCGTGCCGCGACGGCTACGTCCTGCACGGTCATCTCTGGCGCCCGGAGGACGGGACGGCGCCGCTCCACGGCACGGTGATCGTCAACCCGGCGACCGGGGTCCTCGCGCGCTCCTATCACGCCTACGCGCGGTTCCTGGCCCGGCACGGCTTCGCGGTCCTCACCTACGACTACCGGGGGATCGGCGCGTCGCGCCCGCCGAGCCTCCGGCGCTGCGGCATCCGCTGGCGGGACTGGGGCGAACTGGACGTCGACGCCGCCCTGCGCTGGGCGCACGACCGCCGGTCCGGCCCCGTCGCGGTCGTCGGCCACAGCATCGGCGGAGTCCTGCCCGGCTTCGCGGCGGCCGCCCCTCTGGCGGACCGCATCCTGACGGTTGGCGCGCAATTCGCCTACCGGAAGGACTACGCGCCGCGCCACCGGCTGCGCATGACCGCGAAGTGGCACGTCGCGATGCCGCTGGTGACGGCCGTCGCGGGCTACTTTCCCGGGCGCCGCCTGGGATGGCTGGAGGATCTTCCGGCCGGTGTCGTCTACGAGTGGAGCTTCCGGCGCGCCGACATGGCGGCGAGCTATCCGGCGCACGAGCGCGCGGGGATCCTCGCCCGTTTCGCGGCCGTGACCGCACCGATCCTCGCCGTCGGGGTGACGGACGACGCGTTCGGAACCCCGGCGGCGATCCGGCGGGGGCTGCGCCCCTACACGGGGAGCCCGCGCATCCAGGTCTGCCTGAGCCCGGACGATGTAGGCGTCGCGGCGATCGGCCATTTCGCCCTGTTCCAATCCCGCAGGAGCGGCAGGTTCTGGGCCGACACCCTGGCCTGGCTGCGCGAGGGCCGGAATCCCTGGCCGCACGCGGTCGTCGAGGCAGGCTGACGCGGGCGCACCCTGCTCGGCGCTCGCCGGCGCGGGGTGATCCCGCGCCTCAGGCCGCCCGCGCGACCGCGGCCGCCTGCGCCGGCCGCACGAAGGCCGCGACCGTGATCACCCCGAGGACCGCGATCGCGCCGGCGAGCGCGAAGGCGCTGGTGAAGGAGCCGGTCGCCTGGACCATGTAGCCCGTCACGGCCGGGCCGATGATGCCCGCGGTGTTCGCCAGCGCGTGGACGAAGCCGCCCACGGCGCCCACATGCGCCGCGGGCACCGTGTCCTGGATGATCGCCCAGTAGAGGCTGCCTGTCAGGTAGAGGGCGCAGACCGCGACCGCGACCAGCGTGACGGCCCCCACCGCGCCCGTCATGAACCCGGCCGCGATGATCGCCAGCGCGGCCGTCCCGAGGCAGGCCGTCAGGATGACCTTGCGGGAGAACAGCGCGTCGCCGGTGCGCCGGTAGAGGGCGTCGGACAGGAAGCCGCCGCCGATCAGGCCGACGCAGCCCAGCACCCACGGGATCACCGTGACGAGGCTCATCTCGCGCATCGAGAGGCCCCGCGCCATGGTGAGGTAGCTCGGGAACCAGGTCAGGAAGAAGAACAGGATGTAGTTGTAGCCGAAGAAGGCGAAGCCCGTCGCCAGCACGATCGGGTTGCGCAGGTAGCGGCCGAGCCCGGCCGAGGCGCCCTCGGCGGCGAGCGCCGCGGGGCGGTCCGCCGCGATCGCCCGGCGCTCCTCCGCGCCGACGCGGGGGTCGGTCTCCGGGGCGTTGCTCGCGAGGGCGAGCCAGAAGACCAGCCACACGAGGCCGATCGCCGCCACCACGAAGAAGGCGATCCGCCAGCCGAACTGCGCGACGCACAGGCCCACGAGCGGCCCGGCGATGGCGCCGCCGAGCGGCGTGCCCCCGTTGGCGATGCCGATCGCGGCGCCCGCCTCGCGGCGCGGAAACCAGTTGCTGACCATCTTGTTCGCGGTCGCGGAGAACGGGCCCTCGCCGATGCCGAAGCCGATGCGGATCAGCATCATCGATAGGAAGCCGGCCGCCAGCCCGGTGAGGGCGCAGAAGGCCGACCACACCGCCATCGACAGGCCGAAGACCCGGAACGGCCCGGCCCGGTCCGCCAGGTAGCCGCCGATGAAGTTGAAGATCGCGTAGCCGAAGAAGAAGCTGCTGAAGATCAGCCCCATCTCGCCCGGGGAGAGCCCGAGGTCGTCCCGCACGGCCGGTGCCGCGATCGAGAGCGCCGCGCGGTCCATGTAGTTGATGATCCCGGCGCTGAACAGCAGCGCGATGACGAGATGGCGGCGCTTGCGGAACATGCGATTCCTCCCCCTGGCCCGCATCGCCGATGCGCGTCGGCGGGGCGGGCGAGGCGCCACGGGCCGACGGCTCGGCGGTTGACGCTGATCCTGCATTCTACCATTCTAGAATGTCAAGAGACTGACTCTGGGGAGTGATTGCCATGCGCGCCTGCGTGCTCCATGCCGCCGAGGATCTGAGGCTCGAGGAGCGGTCGGACCCCGCGCTGGGTCCCGGCGACGTCCGCGTCCGCGTGCGCGCGGGCGGGATCTGCGGCTCCGACCTGCACTATTTCTTCCACGGGCGGGTCGGGGATTTCGTGCTGCGCGACCCGCTGATTCCCGGCCACGAATTCGCCGGCGAGGTCGTCGAGACGGGATCCGCGGTCGGCCGCGTCCGGATCGGGCAGAAGGTCTGCGTCAACCCGGCCCGCGCCTGCCTGCATTGCGCGCGCTGCCGCGAGGGCCGGCCGAACCTGTGCGAGAACGTGTTCTTCATGGGCAGCGCCAGCAAGGTCCCGCACATGCAGGGGGGCTTCGCCGAGCACGCCGTGGTGGCTGAGGGGCAGTGCTTCCCGGTGGCGGGTGACCTGCCCTTCGCCGAGATGGCCTTCGCCGAGCCGTTGGCGGTCGCGCTCCACGCCGCGTCGCGCGCCGGCTCCCTGCTGGGGCGCCGGGTGCTGGTGACGGGGGCGGGCCCGATCGGGCTGCTGGTGGTCCTGGCCGCGCGCCGCGCCGGCGCGGCCCACGTGGCGGTCACCGACCTGCTCGACGCGCCGCTCGCGGCGGCGCGCCGGATCGGCGCCGACGCGACTGTGAACGTGGCGGGTGGCCCCGCGGCCTTGGCCGCGGCCGCGGCGGAGCGGGGCGGCTACGACGTCGCCTTCGAGGCGTCGGGGGCCGCGCCCGCCCTCAACGCCGCGATCCTGGCCGTGCGGGCCGGCGGGATCGTCGTCCAGGTCGGGTCCCTGCCCGGCGGCGAGAGCCCGGTCCTCGCCAACCGGATCATGGCGCGGGAACTCGACCTGCGCGGCGCCTTCCGGTTCGGCGAGGTGTTCGGCGACGCCGTGGCCTGCATCGAGAGCCGCGTCATCGACGTCCGCCCGCTCCTCACGGCCCGCTTCGGCATGGAGGAGGCCGCCGCCGCCTTCGCGGCCGCCCGCGACCGGACGCGCAACCTGAAGGTGGTGATCTCGTTCTGACCGGCGCGCGCCGGGCCGCGCCGGGCTCAGTCGCCCTCGCCCTGGTCGAAATGCTCCGGCATGCGCGCGATCAGCTCCGGGAGCGACGCGAGCACCTCGGTGAGGTGACCGGCCATGGCCGCGTCGGCCGCCGCCGCGTCGCGGGCGGCGACGGCCGCCACGATGGCGCGGTGCTGGGCGATGATCCGCTCGCCCGGCGTCACCAGGGGCGTGCTGAGATGGCGGACGCGGTCCATCTGCAGCTTGGCCGCGGTCAGGCCCGGCCAGACGCTGGTGATGCCCATGGAGCGGGCGAAGGTCTCGTGAAGGTCGTCGTCGAGAGCCAGGAGCGCGGCCGAATCCTGCTGCGCCAGCGCGTCCTCCTGGCGCTCCACCAGACGCCACATGGCGCGGATCTCCGCGTCGCTGGCCTGCCGGGCGGCCTCGACGATCACGGCGCGCTCCGCGGCCTGCCGGATGAAGCGGCCGCTCAGCACGCCCGCCACCGAGATCCGCGTCACCAGGGTGCCGCGCTGGGGCAGGATCCGCAGGAGGCCCATCTCCGAGAGCCGGATCAGGGCCTCGCGCACCGGCTGCCGGCTGACGCCCATGATCTGCGCCAGCTCCGCCTCCGGCAGGGCCTGTCCCGGCACGAGCTGGTTGCGCACGATCGCGGTGCGAAGAAACGCCGTGATCGCGAGGCCGATCGGCCCCGGCACACTCGCCGTGCTGAACCTCTCCAGAACCTGCAAGGGAGCCATCGTCTCGGGTCGGCCGCCGGATTTCGCCGGTCTTAGGGCGGGATCCGACCGGGTGGCAATCGAATCCTGGCCGCTGGCCCCGGATGGCACGGGGTCCCGCGGCTTGCGCCACCCCTTGACCCGCGGACTCCCTCCCCATACTGGTATGGTAGTCTACATGTTTTAAATCATCGCCTCGGGCGGATCATGACCGCACGTCTCACGCCCTCGACCCTCGCCCGCCTGGCGGCAACGCCTTCGCTGGCCCTGCCGGGCTACGACCGCGCGCGGCTGCGGCCCGCGATCCTGCATCTCGGCCTCGGGGCGTTCTTCCGGGCGCACGGCGCGCTCTACACCGAGGACGTGCTCGAAGCCCGCGGCGGCGACTGGGGCATCCGCGGCGTCTCGCTGCAGCGCCCGGACCAGCGCGACCGCCTCGCGCCGCAGGGCTTCCTCTACACCGCCCTGGAGGCCGCGCCCGAGGGCGAGCGGGCCCGGATCGTCCGCGCCCTCCTCGACGTCCAGGTCGCGCCGGAGGACCCGGCCGCGATCGTCCGGGCTCTGGCCGATCCCGGCACCCGCATCGTCAGCCTGACCGTGACGGAGAAGGGCTACGGCCACGACCCGGCGACGGGGCGGCTGCGCCCCGACCATCCGGATATCCGGCACGACGCCGCGAATCCGGACGCGCCCCGCAGCGCGGTCGGCTTCCTCGCCGCGGGTCTGCGCCTGCGCCGGGCGCGGGGGCTCGCGCCCTTCACCGTCCTGTGCTGCGACAACCTCCCGGGCAATGGTGCGCTGCTGGCGGGGCTCGTCCGGGATTTCGCCGCCCTCACGGACGACGCCCTCGCCGGCTGGATCGAGGCCGCGGTGCCGTTCCCGTCCACGATGGTCGACCGCATCGTCCCCGCCCTCGCGGAGGCCGATCACGCGGCCGCGGCGCGCGTCACCGGCCTGCACGATGCCGCTCCCGTGCGGCACGAACCGTTCCGGCAATGGGTGATCGAGGACCGCTTCGTCGGCGCGGACCGGCCGGACTGGGCGGAGGCAGGCGCGCAGATCGTGGCGGATGTCGCGCCCTTCGAGCAGATGAAGCTGCGCCTCCTCAACGGCGCGCATTCCGCCCTGGCCTATCTGGGCTTCCTCGCGGGCCACGAGACGATCGCGGAGGCGGTCCGCGATCCTGTCCTGCGCGCCTACCTGCACCGGTTCTGGGACGAGGTCCGCCCGGTCGTGCCGGTGCCGCCCGGCCAGGATCTCGACGCCTACACGCGGGCGCTGGCCGAGCGCTTCGCCAACCCGGCGATCCGCCACCGGACCTGGCAGATCGCCATGGACGGCTCGCAGAAGCTGCCGCAGCGCCTCCTGTCCAGCATCCGCGACCGGCTGGCGCGCGGCCTGCCCATCCCGGCCCTGGCGCTCGCCGTCGCCGCCTGGGCCCGCTACGTCGGGGGCACCGACGAGCGTGGCGCGCCGATCGACGTGCGCGATCCCCTGGCGGGGGCGCTGCGCGAGCGCCTGGACGCGGCCGGAGCCGACCCGGCCGCGCGCATCCGCGCGCTGCTGCGGACGGAGGCGGTGTTCGGGCGCGACCTCGGAGCCTCCGCCGCCTTCGCCGACGCGGTGACGACCGCCTATGGCCGCCTGCGCGACAGGGGCGCGCGGGCTGCCGCGCAAGACTGAGATCGACGCCGAACGGCTTGCAGGGAGGACGCGATGGAAGAGACTTGGCGCTGGTTCGGGCCCGGTGACGCGGTGCCGCTCGCCCATATCCGGCAGGCCGGCGCGCGCGGGATCGTCACCGCTCTGCACGAGATCCCCTACGGCGAGGTCTGGAGCGTCGCGGCGATCGAGGAGCGGCAGGCGCAGCTCGCGGCCGACCCGAGCCTCGGCCTGTCCTGGCGGGTCGTCGAGAGCCTGCCGGTGCACGAGAAGATCCGCCGCGGCGACGCGGATTGCGAGCCCCTGTTCAAGACTTACCGCGCCTCGATGCGCAACCTCGCGGCCTGCGGCATCCGGACGATCTGCTACAACTTCATGCCGGTCCTCGATTGGACGCGCACGGAACTGCGCCACCGGCTGCCCGGCGGCGGCACGGCCCTGCGCTTCAACGCCCACCAGTATGTCGGCTTCGACGCCTACATCCTCGAACGCCCCGGGGCGGAGGAGGGCGTGCCGCCCGACCTGCTCGCCCGCGCCAAGGCCTGGGTCGACGGGGCGAGCCGCGACGAGAAGGACCGGCTGCTCGCCGCCATCATGGCGGGCCTGCCGGGGGCCTTCGACCGCTACGACGTGCCGGGGCTGCGCGCGGTGCTGGCGGAGTACGGGCGGATGACGGCCGCGGACCTGCGCGGCAACCTCGCGCGCTTCCTCGACGCGGTGATCCCGACCGCCGAGGAGTGCGGGATCAAGATGGCGATGCACCCGGACGACCCGCCGCGGCCCCTGTTCGGCCTGCCGCGCATCGTCTCCACCGAGGAGGACATCGCCGACCTCCTCGGGCTCGTCGACAGCCCCGCCAACGGGCTCACGCTCTGCACCGGCTCGCTGGGCGCGCACCCGGCCAACGACCTGCCGCGCATCGCGGCGCGCTTCGCGGGGCGGATCCACTTCGCCCATCTGCGCAACGTCGCCAAGGAGCCCGACGGCTCCTTCATGGAGGCCGAGCATCTCGGCGGCGATGTGGACATGGTGGCGGTGGTGCGCGCGCTGCTCGCCGAGCAGGCGCTCCGCCGGGCCGAGGGTCGCGCCGACTGGCGCATCCCGTTCCGGCCCGACCACGGGCACGAACTCGCCGACGACATCGGCAAGCCGACCTTCCCCGGCTACCCGCTGATCGGGCGCCTGCGCGGCCTCGCGGAGCTGCGCGGCGTGATGGTGGCGCTCGCCGCCGTGGAGGGGCTTCCGCTCTAAATCGAACGCGCTCGCAAGGCATTGCCGTTGCTGCGCGATGTGAGGCAAGGCGCTCGGAGAGTCATGGCGCGGGGAATCCCTCTCGCGCACGGGCTTGCGGATTCACGGCACGCGGCACGGGAAGGGCCGCCGCGGTCTCCCGCGGCGGCCCCCAAAGGTCCCAATCGACGAGGGCGCGGCCTACGCCGCCCCCTCGTCGTAATCCTCCGCGGTCGGGACCGCGTTCTCCAGGATCTTGTCCGCGACGAGGCCCATGTTCTGGCGGATCGCCAGCTCGATCCGGTTGGCGATGTCCGGGTTGTCGCGCAGGAAGCCCTTGGCGTTCTCGCGGCCCTGGCCCAGGCGCTGGCTGTCGTAGGAGAACCAGGCTCCCGACTTCTCGACGATGCCGGCCTTGACGCCGAGGTCGATCAACTCGCCGACCTTCGACACGCCCTCGCCGAACATGATGTCGAACTCGACCTGCTTGAACGGCGGCGCCACCTTGTTCTTGACGACCTTGACGCGGACGCTGTTGCCGATCGCCTCGTCGCGGTCCTTCAGCGTCGAGACGCGGCGGATGTCGAGGCGCACCGAGGCGTAGAACTTCAGCGCGTTGCCGCCCGTGGTGGTCTCGGGGCTGCCGTACATCACGCCGATCTTCATCCGGATCTGGTTGATGAAGATGACCATGCAGTTCGAGCGCGAGATCGAGCCGGTGAGCTTGCGCAGGGCCTGGCTCATCAGGCGGGCCTGGAGGCCCGGCTGCTGGTCGCCCATCTCGCCCTCGATCTCGGCCCGGGGCGTGAGTGCGGCGACCGAGTCCACCACCAGCACGTCGATCGCGCCCGAGCGCACCAGCGTGTCGGTGATCTCCAGCGCCTGCTCGCCCGTGTCGGGCTGCGAGATCAGCAGGTCGTCGAGGTTCACCCCGAGCTTGCGGGCGTAGACCGGGTCGAGCGCGTGCTCCGCATCCACGAAGGCGCAGACGCCGCCCTTCTTCTGGGCTTCCGCAATGGTGTGCAGCGCCAGCGTCGTCTTGCCCGAGGATTCCGGGCCGTAGATCTCGATCACCCGGCCGCGCGGAAGGCCGCCCACGCCGAGCGCAATGTCCAGCCCGAGCGACCCGGTGGAGACGGTCTCGACCTCCTGCACCTTGTCGCCCTTGCCCAGGCGCATGATCGAACCTTTGCCGAAGGCGCGCTCGATCTGGGCGAGCGCGGCATCGATCGCCTTCGACTTGTCTTTATCCATGGTCGGGTTTTCCACCAGTCGCAGCGAGGACTGAGCCATCTGACGGGTCCTTATGGCACGGGGACGAAGGGATTCTCAATGCGCGCGGTCCCTCTCGTGTACCCGTTTTGTTCTTGCCCGGCAAGGGCGGATCGGGGGGCCGCCATGCGTGTCGGGTACCCCCGAGACGGCGCGCTTCTCACCTTTCCCGTTTCGCCGATCGTGTGCACAGAGCAGGCAAAACCTGCGTCTCCTCTCCCCGCACGCGCCAGCCCTGTCCGCGGAAAACCTAAGGTCGCTTCGAGGGCGCCTTGGTCTCCAAAAAACGCTCATTCAACAACAAACTATGCCATTCCGGTTCGCGCCAGATCCCCTCTCCCACTCGGGAGATGGGGGAAGTGCCTCACATTGTCCCCGGATAGCCCTGCGCACGCGGAGAGAGGGTATGCGCACGACCCGAAGCGCAAATCCGCGGGCCCGCACGGGAGACGGGATTCTCTCACCGGCAGGGCGGCTGTCCGGGATGGCCGCATGCCCCTCCGCCCGGACGAGCCTGCGGGGCCGGGTGGGGCTGCGGCGCGGGATGCGGCATCGGCGGCGGGCGCTGCATCATCTGCTGCTGCCGGGCCGCCTGCGCGGCCTGCTGCTGGCGCGCCGCAGCCTGGGCCGCCTGCTGCTGCATCATCTGCTGCTGGCGCGCGGCAGCCTGCGCCGCCTGTTGTTGGCGTGCCGCGGCCTGGGCCGCCTGCTGGTGCATCATCATCTGCTGCTGGCGTTGCGCGGCCGCGGCCCGCTGCGCCTGGGCGGCCTGATCCTGGCGCATCTGCTGCTGCCGGGCGAGATCCGCCGGGTTTGGCCGCGGCGCGACCGGCGCGGGTGGGAGGGCGGCGCGACCGGGCCTGCCGAGCGGCCGGGCCTCGGAGAGCGGCGGCTGCCCGGACGGGACCATCAGCGGCCGCATCGCCTGGCGCGGGCCTGCGTGGGGCGGCAGCCCTTGCGGCCGGACTGACGGTGCGGGCTGGTCCGATGGTGGTGGGACGGGGCGCCCGGCCTGCGGCCCGGGTCGCGCACCAGGGCCGGCCGGCTGGCCGATCGTAGCGGCCGGCGCAGGGGGCGCGGGACGCGCCGCCTGCTGGGGTGCCGGGAGCGGGGGCGCGCCGGGGCGTCCGGGTTGCGGCAGGGGCGCGGGGCCGGGAGGGGCGGGCTGGCCCGGCAGGGGCTGGCCGGTGGCGGCGGCCGGTGCTCCAGGCGCGGGGCGCGCCGCCTGCGGGGGGACGGGGAGCGGGGGCGCGCCGGGGCGTCCGGGTTGCGGCAGGGGCGCAGGGGCGGGAGGGGCGGGCTGGCCGGGCAAGGGCTGGCCGGGCAAGGGCTGGCCGATCGCGGCGGCCGGCATTCCGGGCTGGCCGGGGAGGGGGAGCGGCGGCCGGGCCGGCATCGCGGGAGCCTGGGCCGCACCGGGCGGGGCGGCGCCCGGCGGCAGGCTCGGGCGCAGGGCCGCCTTCTGCGACACGGAGGGGGGCAGCGCCACCCGGGTGGCGAGGGCCGCGCCCAGGGCCGCCCCCGCGACGCCCGCCGCCACGGTCCCGGCGGAGAGGCCACCGTGGGCGGCGTTCGCGGCGTTGATCTCCTCGATCGCCCGCCGGTCGTGGATGTGCGGGTAGAGCGCGTCGCCGGGCGGCGGCACCACGGCCTCGGGCGGCCGCACGTAGACCGGGACCGGCACGAAGACCGGCGTCGGCAGGATGTAGGCCTCGGTCACCGGCGGGGGAGGGGGCAGCGCGACGAGGTAGGCCGGCCGCGGCGGCAGGAAGAGCGGCGGGGGCGGCGGCAGGTCGTCCTCCGGGTCGTCGAGGACGAGGACCGGGCGCTCGACATAGACCACCTCCTCGGGCGGGGGCGGCGGCACGTCGTAGGCGAGGACCGCGAAATCCGGGGGCGGCTCGGCCGCGGCGGCGAGTTCCCGCAGGCGCCGCCGGGCGTCGGAGGCGTGGGGCCCGCGCGCGTAGCGCCGCATGTAGGACCAGTAGGCCTCCGGCGTGTCGGCCACCCGCGTGCGGCGCCAGGTCAGCGCCTCGCGCCGCGCCGCCACGATGGCGCGCACCCGCTTGGCGAGCGGATCCCGCGGATAGGCCTGGAGGAAGCCCTCGTAGGCCGGGAGCGTGTCCTCCTCGACGCAGCGCGCGAAGGCCTCCCGGGCGCCGATCTCGGCGAGGGGCCGGCGGTCGTCGCCCGGCGCCGGGAGCGGCGGCGCCTCGGCGGTGCGCTCGAAGAAGCGGAACGGCGCCTCGATCCGGGCGCTGTGCCAGGGCATCTCGGCCCCCCGCGTCACCTCGGCGACGCGCAGCCGCACCCGCTCGAACAGGTCGGCGGGCGCGAGGCCGCCCTCGCGCATCATCTCGACCAAAGCCTGCGCGTAGGCGCCGTAGGGGCCGGTCTCGGGCGGGCCCACCGTGCCGGGAGCGGCGTTGAAGGCGACGAGGGCGCCCGGCTCCGCCTCGACGAGGGCGAGGCCGCCCGCCAGGGGATCGCCTGTGAGGCGAAACGGCGACGGCCGGGCCGCGTCGACCACCAGGAAGCGGGCCTTGAGCGGCAGGGCCGCGAGGCGCTTGGCGGAATCCGAGATGCGCACCGCGCGCTGCGGCACGTCGGCGGCGGCGCCGATCCGCGCATCGACGGGCACGAGGTAGTTCTCGCCCTCGAATTGCAGCCCGTAGCCCGCCAGGTACACGAAGGCGACGGTGTCCGGCCCCGAGGCGGCGGCCTTGTCGGTAAAGTCGCGCAGGGCCCGGCGCAGGCCGTCCTCGTCGAGGTCGCGGGCGCCCACCACGTCGAACCCGGCCGCCTGCAGGGTCTGGGCGACGAGGCCGGCATCGTTGGCGGTGGTGGCGAGCGCGCCCGCCGCGTAGGCGGCATTGCCGACGACCAGCGCGATCCGCGTCTCCGCGGCCGCCGCGCGCGGGAGGGACGCCGCGGCGATCGCGACGAGGAGGGCGGCGAGTTGCGGCAGGAGCCGTCGCGCGCTGATGCGCATCATCCCTCGCCCTCCTCGTGGCGGCTGCGTTCGTCGACACCCTGCATTACGGGGAGCGGCGCGTGAACTCGTCCTGAATGACCGGGGCCGTGCCGGCGGCACCGCCCTTGCCTTCCTGGGCGGCGCCAGAGGAGACCGGATGGCCGACAGGATCCTGCATTGCGCGCTGAGCCTCGCGCTCCTCCTCGCCGTGGGCGTGCTCGCCTCGACGCATCGCCGGGCGATCCGCCCGCGGATCGTCCTCTCGGCGCTGTCGCTCCAGGTGACATTCGGGGCGGCGGTGCTGTTCTGGCCGCTCGGGCGAAGCGGGCTCGCGGCGGCGGCCGGCGCGGTCGAGACCGTGCTGTCCTACGGCGACCGGGGGGCGGCCTTCCTGTTCGGCGGCCTCGTCGACCCCAAGATGTTCGCGCTGTTCGGCAATGGCGGCTTCGTGCTCGCCTTCCGGGTGCTGCCGCAGATCGTCTACGTCTCGGCCCTGATCGGCGTCCTCTACCATCTGGGGATCATGCAGGCGTCGGCGCGGGCGATCGGCTCGGGCCTACGGCGTCTCGTCGGCACCTCGCGGATCGAGACCTTCGCGGCGGTCATCACCATCGCGATCGGTCAGAGCGAGATCGCCGTGGCGCTGCGGCCCTTCCTGCCGCTCCTCACCGGGTCCGAACTCTTCGCCGTGATGACGAGCGGGGCCGCCTCGACGGCGGGCTCGATCCTCGCCGGCTACGCCGCCCTGGGCGTGCCGATGGATTACCTGCTCGCCGCCTCCGTGATGGCGATCCCGGGCGGCCTCCTCTACGCCAAGATCCTGATGCCGGCGACGGAGCCGAGCCGGGTCGGGACCATGCGGGCCGAGTTCGGCGAGCGCCGCGCCGTCAACCTGATCGAGGCGGCGGCCGAGGGCACCCAGAAGGGCCTGGCGGTCGCCGTGGCGGTCGGTGCGATGCTGATCGCCTTCGTGGGCCTGATCGCGCTGGCGGACGGGCTCGTCGGCCAGATCGGCGCCGTCCTCGGCGTCGAGGGGGCTTCCATCGAGGCGATCCTCGGCGCGGTCTTCCGGCCCCTCGCCTGGAGCCTCGGCGTACCCTGGGAGCAGGCCGGCCTCGTGGGCGGCGCGATCGGCCAGAAGGTCGCCTTCAACGAGTTCCTGGCCTACGCCAACCTCTCGCCGGTGCTGAGGAGCGGCGAACTGGGGCGGCGCACCACGGCGATCCTGTGCTTCGCCCTGTGCGGCTTTGCCAACCTCGCCTCGATCGCCATCCAGCTCGCGAGCTTCGGCAGCCTCGTGCCCGCGCGCCGGGCCGAGGTCGCGGCCTACGGGCTGCGGGCGATCCTGGGCGGCAGCCTGTCGAACCTCACGAGCGCGGCCATCGCGGGTCTGTTCGTGGCGTGAAGGGCGCCGCATCGCGACGCGGACGGCCTCACGCGGCGGGTCCGGCCTCCGGCGGTGGTGAAGGGGGAGGGCCGTTCTCGGCGCGCCACTGGGCGAAGAGGCTCTGGAGCACCGAGACCGTGTCGCGCACCGCCTTGGCCTCGTCCTCCACCGACACGCCCTCCGAGACGGAGTTGCGGGTGGCGAGCACGGCGCGCGCCTCGATCTCCGCGAGGCGCTCGGTGAAATCCGGCCGTTCGGCGAGCAGGCTCAGGGCGTCCGACATGGCGGCGGCGAGGCTGGTCGCGAGGAGCCCGGCGGTGGCGACGTCGCCGACCGAGGCCTCGTAGGGCTCGGGCGCCTCGTCGTCCTCGTCCTCCTCCTCGGCCTCGGCCGCGGCCTTCAGGCCCTCCACCAGGGCGTCGACGAGTTCCACGACCGTGTCGTCCGGCAGGGCGAGGCGCACGACCGGGTCCGGCTCCTCCCCGGCGAAGCCCGCGGCCCCGAGGGTGAGCTGGAGGATGCCCGGCCGGCGCAGGCTGAGGCCCAGCACCGCGTTGGCGTAGAGGGTCGGAGCGTCGGCCATCCGGGTCCTTTCGAGCGGGCGCGGGCGCCTCAGGCGCCCGCCAGACCCGGACTCTTGTAGGCCGGAAGGTCGATGTCGATCCCGAGCGTCGAGATTCCGCCGCGGCGGTCGATGGTGACCCGGACCTTGTCGCCGTCCACCGCCACGTGCTTGGCGACCGCGAGCATCACCTCCTCCCGCAGGAGGGTGATCACGTCGCGCCGCCCGAACAGCGCGCGGTCTTGGGCGAGCAGGATCTTGAGCCGGTCCCGGGCCGCTGGCGCCGAGGCGCGGCGGGGCCGGAAGGGGAAGCGCGTCATGCGGCCCTCCGGGAGAGGAGGCGGTTGAGGAAGGACTTGCGCTCGGTCGGGACGGTCATGGCGACGCTCTCGCCGCGCAGGCGTCGGGCGGCGTCCGCGTAGGCGCGGGCCGGGGCGCTGGCGGGGTTGTTGAGGGTGACCGGGCTGCCGACGTTGGAGGCCTTGAGCACCTCCTCGCTCTCGGGCACCACCGCCAGGAGCGGGATCGAGAGGATCTCCAGCACGTCCTCGATCTTGAGCATCTCGCCCCTGTCGGCCCGGGAGGGGTCGTAGCGGGTGAGGATCAGGTGCTTCTCCAGCCCCTCGCCGGCCTCGGCGCGGGCGGTCTTGGCGTCGAGGAGCCCGATGATGCGGTCGGAGTCGCGCACCGAGGAGACCTCGGGGTTGGTGACCACGACGGCGACGTCGGCGTGGCGCATGGCCAGCGTGGCGCCGCGCTCGATGCCGGCGGGGCTGTCGCAGATCACCCAGTCGAAGCGCTCGCGCAGGTCGTTGATCACCCGGGCAACGCCCTCGTCGGTGAGCGCGTCCTTGTCGCGGGTCTGGGAGGCGGGGAGCAGCGAGAGGGTGTCGACGCGCTTGTCGCGGATCAGCGCCTGGGCGAGCTTGGCGTCGCCCTGGACGACGTTGATGAGGTCGTAGACGACCCTGCGCTCGGCGCCCATGATGAGGTCGAGGTTGCGCAGGCCGACGTCGAAATCGACCACGCAGACGTTCTGCCCGGACTGGGCCAGGGCCGCCCCGAGGGCCGCCGTGGTGGTGGTCTTGCCCACCCCGCCCTTGCCCGATGTCACCACCAGAACCTTCGCCATCGTGTCTTCCCCCAGATCGTCCGTTCTCGCCGCGGGCGACCGCGCGCCGTTCGTCTGGCGCGCTTCCGGTCCGACCCGCTCGTCCTTCGTCGTCGCACCCGGCGGCGCCGGCCGCGCTTCCCCTCAGTCCAGGGCCGCCATGCGCAGGGCGTCGCGCTCCAGCCAGACCTGAACGGCCTTGTCGCGCAGGCCGGGATCCGTCGTCTCCGCCGTGCGGAACAGCCCGTCGATGCCGAGCAGTTCCGGCTGGAACCGGCGGCAATAGATCCGGGCGCCGCGGTTGCCGCCGGCCCCCGCGATGGCGCGCCCGCGCAGCGCCCCGTAGACGTGGATCGAGCCGCCCGCGAGGATCTCGGCGCCGGAGGAGACCGAGCCCATCACGGTCACGTCCCCGTCCGGATGCACGATGCTCTGGCCGGACCGGAGAGGGTTCTCCAGGACGAGCGAGCTGAGCTTCGGCTTCTCGGCGATCGGCGGCGTGATCGGGGCCGGCCGCCCGCCGACCAGGCGCGGGGGCATCGTGGCGTCCGTCCAGTCGGGCCGGGCTCCCTCGATCCCGAGGATGCGCAGGCCGCGGCGGTCGAGTTCCGCCAGAAGCGGCGCGAGGTCGGGCCGCGCCTCCGCGGCGGGCGCCTCCTCCGGCGCCGCCGCGAAGGCCGCGACGTCGAGGAGCACCGCCCGTTCGCTGAACAGGGTGGGCGAGCGCAGCAGGAGCCGGTCGAGCTGCGCGAGCCAGTCGTCGAGGGGGCGCTCCGGTGCCAGCACGAGCGCCCGGAAGGCGCGGCCGCGCAGGGGGAGGGAGGGGCGGGTGTGGCTGCTGCTGGTCACGATGCTTGACGAGTTGTTACCCAAGCTCATCAAGCGCCCGTGATGGTTACCGGATCATTAACGTCACGCCGGTCCCGTCAGCTTTGGGCAGCATTTGTTAACAGCATGGCTCCTCCGCCGCCAGCCTGGCGCGCCGACCCGATCGGGGCCGCTGCCCTTGTTGCTTCGGAGTGACATTTTCAAATTCGCCACTCGTTCAGCAATCCCGCTCATCGCCTTTTAAGCCAGGCCATGACAAGAGATCGCTGCTGCTCCCCGCGGTTGCGTCGCCATGCTGCCCCTTCCCGACCCGATCTTGATTCAGTACCGCGAAGTTCGGGCCGTTCTGGTGAGTTCTGGCGTGTTTTTCGCCCTGCTGTTCTGCTCGGCTTGGTTGATCTCCTGATACACCCGCAAGGCTTGACTTTAATCGCCAGGGATCAACCCACGGCATCGCGCGTTGCCCCGTCACTGTGCCGGTCGCGAACCGGCCCGTCTCGAGGAGGAGCGACGTCCATGCGAAAGATTCTGATCCTCAGTGCCGCGATGATGCTGGTCGCCGGGCCCGTCCTGGCGCAGGGCCGCCCGGCCGGCAGTTCGTCCGGTGCCGCCGGCAATGCCACGCAGAACGACAAGCCGGCCTCCGGCACCGCGGGCGGCGGCGCGGGCGGGTCCGGCGGCGGGGGCAAGTAGGCGCGCCACCCCGAATCGGCCTCCGCCGCGCGGGAAGGTCCGACAAACGGAAAGGGCGGCGGGTTTCCACCCGCCGCCCCTTCTCGTGTTCGTCGGCCCCGTCGGCGGGGCGCTCAGGCCTGCGGCTGGGGCTCGTAGCCGCCGTCGTTCTCGCGCGGCCGGCCGCGGCCGGCGGAGGGCACCGGCGAGCCGCGGGCCGGCGCCGGCGGGTAATCGCCGGTGTCGCGCACGGGCGGCTTGCCGTCGAGAAGGTCGCGGATCTCCTCGCCGCTCAGCGTCTCGTATTCCAGGAGGCCGCGGGCCAGCGCCTCCAGGTCGTTGCGGTGGTCGCTGAGGATGCGGCGCGCGTCCTGCAGGCCGGCCTCGACGAGGCGGCGCACCTCCGCGTCGATCTTCTGGGCGGTGGCCTCCGACACGTTCTGCTGCCGGTTGACCTGCATGCCGAGGAAGACCTCGTCGTTGTTCTCGCCGTACGCGACGGTGCCGAGTTCCGGCGAGAAGCCCCAGCGCGTCACCATCATGCGGGCGAGACGGGTCGCCTGCTCGATGTCGGATTGCGCGCCCGAGGTCACCTTCTCGGGGCCGAAGATCATCTCCTCGGCGACCCGCCCGCCCATCATGATGGCCAGCCGCGAGGTCATCTGCTCGAAGGACATCGAGAGCTTGTCGCGCTCGGGCAGCTGCATGACCATGCCCAGCGCGCGCCCGCGCGGAATGATCGTGGCCTTGTGGACCGGGTCGGTCGCCGGGACGTTCAGCGCCACGATGGCGTGGCCGCCCTCGTGATAGGCGGTGAGCCGCTTCTCGTCGTCGGTCATCACGAGGGTGCGCCGCTCGGCGCCCATCATGACCTTGTCCTTCGAGTCCTCGAACTCGTGCATGGTGACGATGCGCTTGCCGCGCCGCGCCGCCAGGAGCGCCGCCTCGTTCACGAGGTTCATCAGGTCCGCGCCCGAGAAGCCCGGGGTGCCCCGCGCGATGACCTTCAGGTCGACGTCGGGGGCGAGCGGCACCTTGCGCACGTGGACCCGCAGGATGCGCTCGCGGCCGATCACGTCCGGGTTCGGCACGATGATCTGGCGGTCGAAGCGGCCGGGCCGCAGCAGCGCCGGGTCGAGCACGTCCGGGCGGTTCGTCGCCGCGATGATGATGATGCCCTCGTTGGCCTCGAAGCCGTCCATCTCCACGAGGAGCTGGTTGAGGGTCTGCTCGCGCTCGTCGTTGCCGCCGCCCAGGCCGGCGCCGCGGTGGCGCCCGACCGCGTCGATCTCGTCGATGAAGATGATGCAGGGGGCGTTCTTCTTCGCCTGGTCGAACATGTCGCGCACCCGCGAGGCGCCGACGCCCACGAACATCTCGACGAAGTCCGAGCCCGAGATGGTGAAGAAGGGCACGTTCGCCTCGCCGGCGACCGCGCGGGCGATCAGGGTCTTGCCGGTGCCGGGCGGGCCGACGAGGAGCACGCCGCGCGGGATGCGCCCGCCGAGGCGCTGGAACTTCTGCGGATCGCGCAGGAACTCGACGATCTCCTGCAGGTCCTCCTTGGCCTCGTCGACGCCCGCCACGTCCTCGAAGGTCACGCGTCCATGCGCCTCGGTCAGGAGCTTCGCCTTCGACTTGCCGAAGCCCATGGCGCGGCCGGCGCCCGACTGCATCTGGCGCGACAGGAAGATCCAGGCGCCGATGAAGACGAGGATCGGCAGCCAGTTCACGAGGAGCGCGATGAACCACGGGGTGCTGTCGGAGGGGGGGCGGGCCGTGATCGTCACGCCCTTGCCCTGCAGCTTCGACACCAGCGAGGGGTCGTTGGGCGCGTAGGTGGTGAACGTGCCGCCGCCCGTGTAGGTGCCGCTGACCTCCTGCCCCGAGATCACGACGCTCTGGATGCGGCCCGCATCGGCGTCGTTGAGGAGCTGGCTGTAGGCGATCTCGCTGCCGCCGGAGCGGTGACCCGGGTTCTGGAACAGGGTCACGAGCGCGAGGACGAGCAGGAAGATGACCACCCACAGGGCGAAATTGCGGAAGTTGGGGTTCATCGAGAAGGCATTCCCTGTGGAGCGCGGGGCCGTGCAACGTGCTGGGACGGCTCCCGACACTCGGACCCCAATGTAGGCGCCGCGCCCACCCTTGCCAAGTAAATGGGCCGGGCGGGCTAGGTCGCACCCGGTGCGCGGGCGGCGCCGCGCCGGGGCGGTTCCGGCGAGAGGTGCAGCCGGCCCCGGCGCAGGTCGAGGAGCGCGCCGCCGAGCGTGCAGCGCAGGGGCGCCCCCGCCGCGGCGGCCGGGAGCAGCCGCCCGAGCGCCACGTCCTCCAGCCGCTCCAGGCGGGGCGGGCGGGTCCCCGGCGCCGCCACCGCCGCGATCGCCCGGGTCAGAACTCCGAGCGCCACGGCCTCCGGCAGGGCGGCCAGCGCCGCCGCGTCGAGGGCGAGGCGGCCCGCCCCGTCCCCCTCCGGCGGCCGGGCGAGGGTGGCGAGCGCCGCCTCGACCGCCCCGGCGAGCGCCGCCTCGTTTCGCCGCAGCCGGGCGGCGAGGCGGGCGAGCCGCAGCGGGGTTAGGCCCTCCGCGGCGAGGAGCGGCGCGACGCGGCGCAGGCGGGCGCGGGCGAAGGCCGGGGCGGCGTTGCTCGGATCGGTGACGAAGGGCCAGCCTCGCGCCGCGCAGGTCGCCACCAGCCGGGCCTTGGGCAGGTCGAGGAAGGGCCGGGCGAGGACGATCGGGCCGAGGCGCCGCGCCGGCGCGATCCCGGCGAGGCCCGCCGGTCCCGACCCCGCGCAGAGCCGCATCAGGACGGTCTCGGCCTGATCGTCGAGGCTGTGGGCGGTCAGGATCGCGCCCGCGCCGATCTCCGCGGCGAGCCGGGCCAGGAGGGCGTAGCGCGCGGCGCGGGCCCGCTCCTGGAGGCGGGACCGGGGCTTCTCCCCCTCCCAGGCGAGGATCCGGTGGGGAAGGCCGAGGCGGGCGGCGAGGTCCGCCACGCCGGCGGCCTCGGCCGCGGAGCCGGGCCGCAGCCCGTGATCGACGGTCGCGACGGTCACCGGGCCCCGGGGCGCGAGTTCGGCGACGCAGCCCATCAGGGCGGTCGAATCCGGTCCGCCGGAAGCCGCCACGATCACGCCGCCCGACGGCCCGTCCGGACCCAGCCAGGGGGCGAGCCGGGCCGCTTCCTCGTCCGGGTCGAGGGGCCGCGCCGCGCCGCTCACGCGGCGCAGCGCGCCCGCTTCTGCTCGCGGTCGACGCCCTGCCGCACGCTGGCGGAAGCCTGCGGGAACTTGCGCTCCAGTTCGGCCAGCGTGGCGCAGGCCTGCTCGCGGGCGCCCAGCGCGTTGAGCGAGGCGCCGAGCTTGAGCATGGCATCGGGCGCCTTGCGGGAGCGGGCGTAGTCCGTCGACACCTTCAGGAACTGCTCGGCCGCCTCGCGGGTGCGGTTGCGCTGCAGGTAGGTCTCGCCGAGCCAGTAGGTCGCGTCCGGCACCAGCGCGTCGCGGGGATGCGACTGGATGAACTGGCGCAGGCTCATCTCGGCCTGCTCGTACTGGCGCTGGAGGACGTAGGCGTAGGCGGCCTCGTAATCCGCCTTGGCGTCGCCCGTGGCCGTGGCCGCCACGCTCTCGCGGGGACGGACCGGCGCGGCCGGGACCGGCGGGCGGGCGGGCGGCGCGAGGTCGACGGGCTCGCCGTAGGCCGGGGCCGGCTCGTCCTCGATCGCCGCGGCCGGGGGGCGCAGCGCCGCGGTCGCGCTCGGCGTCGCGGGCACCGCCTCGCGCAGGGCCGGCGACGAACCGAGGGGCTGGGGCGCGCCCGGCGCTCCCGGCGCGGCCGAGGGATCGAAGGCGTCGCCGCGCTTCTGCGGCCGGGCCGGGGGAGAGGCGGGCGCGGCCGAGCGGCCGCCCTTCTCCTGGAACCGGAACTCCACATCCTCCTGGAACTTGCGCAGCTGCTCCTTGAGCTGGCGGTTCTCGTACTGGAGGGTCTCGATCTGCCCGGCCATCTGGCGGGACTGGTTCTCCAGCCGGTTCAGCCGGACGACGAGGTCGGCCGCGTCCTGCGCCCTCCCGGGAAGGGTCGCGGCGAGGAGGAGACCGGTGGCGAGGATCAGGCGGCGGAGCATGGCGGTGTTTCGCTGTCGCGGCGGTGCGCCGCGATAGCAGATCCGCTCCTTCGCGGCAAAACGGGGGCGGGCGCGGCGTCGCAGGGTGCGGCGCCGCGCGCCGGCCGGCCTACGAGCCGGCGCCGCCGTCGAGCACCGTGACCGCGCGGCGGTTCTGCGACCAGCACGAGATGTCGTTGCAGACCGCCACCGGCCGCTCCTTGCCGTAGGAGACCGTGCGCATCCGCGCCGCCGCGATGCCCCGCGACGTGAGGTAGTCGCGCACGGCCTGCGAGCGGCGGGCGCCGAGGGAGAAATTGTACTCGCGGGTGCCGCGCTCGTCCGCGTGCCCCTCGATCAGGAACGTGTAGCGCGGGTAGCGCGACAGCCACTGGGCCTGCTTGTCGAGGGTGGCGGTGGCGGTGACGGTGAGGTCGGTCGAATCCGTCTCGAAGAACACCCGGTCGCCGACATTCACCACGAAGTCCTGGGCGCTGCCGGGCGTCGCGGCCCCGCCCGCCGCGTAGGCGGAGGCGTCCGCCAGGTCCTTGTTGGACGAGCAGGCGGCGATCGAGAGGGCGAGCCCGACCGCGGCGGCGGCCCTGAGCACGCGGGACGAGGCGAGCGTCAGCGACATCGATGGTACTCCTTTGGCGGAGCCGGGGGCTCCGCGGGCGGGACCGGAACGCTGCCCCGCCGACATGGCGACAACCTGTAGTCCCGGCCGGTTAAGCGAAGGTTCCGTCAACCTTGACGGGACCTTGCGCCGGGCCGTCGGCGCGGCGCAGATTTCTCCGGAACCCACCGCGAGGGTGAATCAGGCGTCAATTGCGGCCTCGCTGCGGCGCGGCGGAGCCGTCGCGGCTTAAGCCCTCGCCTGTGGCCATCCGGCAACGGTGGGGGCGTCGGGCGACCGGCCGCCGCTCGCAGGGTCCGCGCCGGCCGTTGTTGTCCTGCCGGGTCGACCGCTGGCGGCTGCCGGGCTTCGCGCCCCTCGCCGCCCCGCGCGGCCGGTCACGCGCCGCGCAACACCAGACGGCCCGACCAAACGGCAAGTCTCGACGTATCCGTTACTCCAAGTTGTACCTTCTCGTCTGGATCGCGCGCGCCGGCCGGGGTTTTAGCATTTTTACAGCGCCATGCCGTAAGGGTATTTTGTTGTCGGAACGGACGTGTTATCACATCTCTTGTTACGGAGTCTGATTCGAGGTAAGGCAAAAGTTCTCATGAGCTCGACACACAGCAACGTCAGTAGGATGGCTGTCCTGACATCCGACATCGTCACCGCCTATCTCAGCCGCAATCACCTGCAGACGATCGAGGTGCCGCGGCTGATCGCGGAGGTCCACGGCGCCCTGCGGACGGCCGTCGAGGGCGACATCGTGCCGGAGGGTCCGCCCAAGCCGACGCCCGCCGAGATCCGACGGTCGATCACCCACGAGGCGCTGATCAGCTTCGAGGACGGGAAGCCTTACAAGACGTTGCGCCGCCACCTGACGCGCCTCGGCCTGACGCCGGAGACCTACCGCCAGAAATGGGGCCTTCCGCCCGATTACCCGATGACGTCCGCGGATTACTCCCGGCGGCGCTCCGAACTGGCCCGCGCGCTCACCCTCGGGCTGCCGATCAACCGCGAGGCCGCGCCCCCGCCGGCCCGCCGCAGGACGGGCGCCTTACCGGAAGTTCATGCGGCGGAGACGCAGTCGTAAGCCGGAGGGGTGCATCAACGGGACGTCGCCGGACGCGGAACGGGTTCATCGCCCCCCGGACCCCGCCCGCTCCGGCCCCGAGGGCCGGACCGTCGGATCCATCGTCGCCCCCAGGACGATCCGCCGGTTCCCGCCGCGACGGACCGGGCCCCCCCGCCCGGTCCGTCGTCCTCCGAGAGGCGAACCCGACGTGCCGAAGGCCGCGCCCCCGGCCGGCACGTCGGGGACCCGGTTCGAGAGGCCGTGACCGGCCGCGTCCGCCCCGGCGAGCCGGCTCCCCTTCGCCGGGCAATGCTCTAATGTCGCGTCCATGCGTCTCCTGATCATCGAGGACGACCGCGAGGCGGCGTCCTACCTCGCCAAGGCCTTCCGGGAGGCCGGCCACGTCGCGGATCTCGCCGCGGACGGGCTCGACGGCTACGCGCTCGCCCGGGAGGGGGCCTACGACGTCCTGGTGGTCGACCGGATGCTGCCCAAGCTCGACGGGCTGTCGCTGATCCGCTCCCTGCGCGAGCAGGGCGTGGAGACGCCCGTGCTGATCCTCTCGGCGCTGGGCCAGGTCGACGACCGGGTGAAGGGGTTGCGGGCCGGCGGCGACGATTACCTGCCGAAGCCCTACGCCTTCTCGGAATTGCTGGCCCGCGTCGAGGTGCTGGCGCGGCGGCGCGGCGGCGGCGGGGGCGAGCCGACCGCCTACCGGGTCGGCGACCTGGAACTCGACCGGCTCTCCCACCGCGTCGCCCGCGGTGGGCACGAGATCGTGCTGCAGCCCCGGGAGTTCCGGCTCCTCGAATATCTGATGCGCCATGCCGGGCAGGTCGTGACCCGCACGATGCTGCTGGAGCACGTCTGGGACTACCATTTCGATCCCCAGACGAACGTCATCGACGTCCATGTCTCGCGCCTGCGCGCCAAGATCGACAAGGGGTTCGAGCGGCCGATGATCCACACGGTGCGGGGGGCCGGCTACATGGTCCGGGCCGGCGGCGAGGCGTGAGCGTCCGGCCGCCGGCAGGGGAGGGGGTGCCGGCCCGCCTCGGCTCCCTGTTCCGCACCACCGCCTTCAAGCTCTCGCTCGCCTACCTGATGGTCTTCGCGGCCTTCGCGTTCTTCGCGCTGGGCTACGTCGCCTGGAATGCCCGCCAGGTGCTCGACGACCAGATCGTCTCGACGATCGAGGCGGAGATCAACGGCCTGTCCGAGCAATACGCCGCGGGAGGCATCCGGCGGCTCGTCGGCGTCGTGGAGCGGCGCGCGCGGGAGCCGGGCGCCTCGCTCTACCTCGTCACCACGCCGGCGGGCGAGCACGTGGTCGGCAACGTCGAGACCCTGCCGACGGGCGTCCTGTCGGAGCCCGGCCAGACCGAGACCGCCTACGGCCGCTCCACGGACGGCGACCGCCTCGAACACCGGGCGATCGTGCGGATCTTCACCCTACCGGGGGGCTTCCGCCTGCTCGTCGGGCGCGACGTGGAGGAGCGCGACCGGCTGCGCGCCGTCATCGCCCGCGCCTTCGCGTGGTCGCTGATGCTGGTGGTGGGGCTCGGCTTCGTCGGGAGCCTGTTCATCGCCCAGCGGGTGCTCAAGCGCGTCGACGACATGACCGAGATCACGCGCGGGATCATGGCGGGCGACCTCGGCGGGCGGCTGGCGCTCGCGGGCACCGGCGACGAGCTCGACCGCCTCGCCCAGAACCTCAACGCGATGCTGGACCGGATCGGCGAATTGATGCGGGGCCTGCGCGAGGTCTCCGACAACATCGCGCACGACCTCAAGACCCCGCTCACCCGCCTGCGCAACAAGGCGGACGAGGCCCTGCGGGCGGGGCGCGACCCCGAGACGCTGCGGGCGGCCCTCGAGGCCAACATCGAGGAGAGCGACAACCTCATCCGGATCTTCAACGCGCTCCTGATGATCGCCCGCCTTGAGGCCGGCGGCACCCGGGAGACGCTGTCGGATTTCGACGCCGGGGCGGTCGCCCTGGAGGTGGCCGAACTCTACGAGGCGGTGGCGGAGGAGCGCGGCGTGGGTCTCGCCACCGCCGTCGACGACGGGCTGACCGTGCGGGGCAGCCGCGAACTCATCGGCCAGGCGGTGGCGAACCTGATCGACAACGCGCTGAAATACGGCGCCGAGGCCGCGACCCCGGAGGTCACCGTCGAGGCCCGCCGCGAGGGGGGCGAGGTGCGCCTGACGGTGGCCGACCGGGGCATCGGCATCCCGGAGGCCGAGCGGGGCCGGGTGCTGGAGCGGTTCGTGCGCCTGGAGACGGCGCGCTCCAATCCCGGCTTCGGGCTCGGCCTCAGCCTCGTCAACGCGGTGGCCCGCCTGCACCAGGGCCGCTTCCTCCTGGAGGAGAACGGGCCGGGCCTGCGCGCCAGCCTCGTGCTGCCGGCCGCCTGATCCCGCTCAGCCGTTGCGGAACGCGTAGGCGTAGCCGTTGAGGGCCGGCGCGCCGCCGAGATGGGCGTAGAGCACCTTGGAGCCGGCCGGGAAGAAGTCCTTGCGCACGAGGTCGATCATGCCCTGCATCGACTTCCCCTCGTAGACCGGGTCCGTGATCATCCCTTCGAGCCGCGCGCAGAGGCGGATCGCGTCCTTGGTTTCGGCGGAGGGCACGCCGTAGATCGGGTAGGCGTAGTCCTCGTTGAGCACCACGTCGTCGGCCGACAGGTCGCGGCCGAGATCGACGAGGTCCGCGGTGCGCCGGGCGATGTCGAGCACCTGCGCCTTCGTCTGGGCCGGCGTCGCCGAGGCGTCGATGCCGATCACCCGGCGCTCGCGCCCGTCCTTGGCGAAGCCCACCAGCATCCCCGCATGCGTCGAGCCGGTGACCGTGCAGACCACCACGTAGTCGAAGGCGAAGCCGAGCGCCCGCTCCTGCGCGCGCACCTCCTCGGCGAAGCCGACGTAGCCGAGGCCGCCGTACTTGTGCACCGAGGCGCCGGCGGGGATCGCGTAGGGCCGCCCGCCCGCTTCCTTCACCTCCGCGATCGCCTGTTCCCAGCTCGTCCGGATGCCGATGTCGAAGCCGTCGTCGACGAGGCGGACATCGGCGCCCATGATCCGGCTCAGCATGATGTTGCCGACCCGGTCGTAGACCGCGTCTTCGTGGGGCACCCAGGCCTCCTGCACCAGCCGGCACTTCATCCCGATCTTGGCCGCTACCGCCGCCACCATGCGGGTGTGGTTCGACTGCACGCCGCCGATCGACACCAGCGTGTCGGCGCCCGAGGCGATCGCGTCCGGCACGATGTATTCGAGCTTGCGCAGCTTGTTGCCGCCGAAGGCGAGGCCCGAATTGCAATCCTCCCGCTTGGCGTAGAGGTCGACCTTGCCGCCGAGGTGTTCGGAGAGGCGCGCCAGTCTCTCGATCGGGGACGGGCCGAAGGTCAGGGGATAGCGGTCGAAACGGTCGAGCATGGGCGTGGCTCCGGTCTGCGAGGGCGACGAAACCGTAGCAGCCCTTCGGCGGAAGGTGCTCTCGAAGTCGGCCGGCCGATGATGTACAGCCCTCGTTCGGATGGCGTGCGAGAGGAAGATCTCTCACTCTGGCCCGAGAAAACGGATGATCCTTTCATGGCGAGGGCGCCGGACCGCATCGACCTCAGGATGCTGCGCCTCCTGCAGCAGGACGGGCGGCTCACGAACGCGGAACTCGCCAAGCGGGCGCATCTCAGCCCCGCCACCTGCCACCGGCGCCTGCAGCGCCTGCTGGAGGACGGGCTGATCGCGGGCGTGCGCGCCCTGGTGGCGCCGGCCGCGGTGGGGCGGGGCGCGCTGGTGCTCGTCGGCGTCGTCCTCGACCGCTCGACGCCCGAGAGCTTCGCCACCTTCGAGCGCGCCGTCGTGGCCCTCGGCTTCGTGCTCGACTGCCATCTGGTGGCGGGCGACTTCGACTACATGCTCAAGATCCGGGTCGGCGACATGGCGGATTTCAACCGCCTGCACGGCGAGCAGCTGATCGGCCTCCCCGGCGTGCGCCAGACGCGCACCTTCTTCGTGATGAAGGAGGTGATCGACTCGGCGCCGCTGGATTTCTGAGCGGCCGGTTGTGACCCGCTGCCGATCGTGCGACCACCGGCGGCGAAGGGTTGGGACAAGGCCCGACGGGAGGCCGCGCGATGACAGCAACGCTCCTCGACCGGATCCGCACCGCCCCGGTCCTGGCGGAGCCGGACCGGGCGCGCGACCGGCTCGCCGACCTCCTCCAGGCCCTCGACGCGCGGCCGGACCACGCCGCGCTCGCCGCGCGGCTGCGGCTCGACGGCCCGCTGCGCGCCCTCACGCTCGGCCTCGCCGACCACTCGCCCTTCCTGTGGGGCCTCGTGGCGCGCGATCCCGACCGCTTCGCGCGGCTCCTGGGGCAGAGCCCGGAGGCGGCCCACGCCGCCCTCGTGGCGGCCCAGTCGGGTGCGGGCGCCGCCGGAATCCCTCGGGACACCGTCGCCCGGAGCCTGCGGCGCCACCGTGCCGCCCACGCACTCCTCGTCGCGCTCGCCGATCTCGGCGGCGCCTGGTCGGTGGAGACGGTCACGGCGGCGCTCTCCGACTTCGCCGACGCCTCCGTGACGGCGGCCCTCGACGCGGCCCTGCACGAGGCCGCCGCGACGGGCCGGTTCCGGCCCCGCGACCCGGCCGACCCGCAGGCGGGCAGCGGCGTCATCGTGCTCGGCATGGGCAAGCTCGGGGCCGGCGAGCTGAACTATTCGAGCGACATCGACCTCATCGTGTTCTTCGACCCCGCCGTCGCCCCCCTGCGCGAGGGCGTCGAGGCGACGCCCTTCTTCAGCCGGCTCGCCCAGACGGTGGCCAAGCTCCTGCAGGAGCGCGACGCGGACGGCTACGTCCACCGGGTCGATTACCGCCTGCGGCCCGATCCGGGCGCCACGCCGACCGCGCTCTCGCTCGATTCCGCCTTCACCTACTACGAGACGGTGGGCCAGAACTGGGAGCGCGCCGCCTTCATCAAGGCGCGGCCGGTGGCGGGCGACCGGCCGCTGGCGGAGCGCTTTCTCGCCGAGCTGCGCCCCTTCGTCTGGCGCAAGTACTTCGACTTCGCGGCGATCGCCGACGTCCACGCCATGAAGCGCCAGATCCACGCGGTGCGCGGCCACGGCGCCATCGCGGTGGCCGGCCACGACATCAAGCTCGGCCGCGGCGGCATCCGCGAGGTCGAGTTCTTCGTCCAGACGCAGCAGCTCGTCTTCGGGGGCCGCCGGCCCTCGCTGCGGGGCCGGCGCACCCTCGACATGCTGGCGGCCCTGCACGCGGAGGGCTGGATCACCGCGCAGGCCCGCGACGAACTCGCCGAGGCCTACCGATTCCTGCGCGGGCTCGAGCACCGGCTGCAGATGGTGGCCGACGAGCAGACGCAGCGCCTGCCCGACGAGCCGGGGCGCCTCGCGCGCGTCGCCCGCTTCTGCGGCTACCGGGACGCCGCGGCGCTCGGGGCGGCTTTGGTGGCGCAGGCGCGCCGGGTCCAGGCCCATTACGCCCTGTTGTTCGAGGCGGCGCCGGACCTCTCCGCGGAGGTCGGCGACCTCGTCTTCACCGGGGCGGAGGACGACCCCGCCACGCTCGCGACCCTGCGCGACCTCGGCTTCCGCCACCCCGAGCGGGCGATCGAGACGGTGCGGGGCTGGCACCACGGGCGGCGTCCCGCCGTCACCAGCGCCCGCGCCCGGGAGGTGGTGACCGAACTGGTGCCGGCCCTGCTCCAGGCCTTCGCCGGCACCGCCGACCCGGACGGCGCGCTCGCGGCCCTCGACCGCGCCTTCGGGCGCATGCCGGCGGCGGTGGAACTCCTCACCATCCTGCGCTCGCACGAGCGCCTGCGGCTGCTCTTCGCCGACCTCCTCGGCAGCGCCCCACGCCTCGCCGAGACGGTGGCCTACAGCCCGCACGTGCTCGACGCGGTCATCGATCCCGCCTTCGTGGAGCCGGTCACCGATCCGGGCGCGATCGCGGGCCAGTTCCGGCGCCTCGTCGGCAGGCCGGCCGCCCTCGAGGAGTTCCTCGACCGCAGCCGCGACGCCGCCCGCCAGATGCGCTTCGTGACCGGCGCGCGCATGCTGTCGGGGATCCTGCCGCCGGAGGGGGCGGGACGGGCCTACGCGGCGATCGCCCAGGCGGCGGTCGCCGAAGCCCTTCACGCCGTGTCGGACGCCTTCGCGGCCGAGCACGGGCGCGTTCCGGCGGGGCGGATGGCCGTGCTCGGCCTCGGTCGCCTCGGCTCCTGCCAGCTCACGGCCGATTCCGACCTCGATCTGGTGGTCCTGTACGATTTCGATCCGGAGAACCGGGAGAGCGACGGGCGGCGCCCCCTCGACGCCGCGGTCTACCACAACCGGCTCACCCAGCGCCTCGTGGCGGCGCTCACGGTGCCGACGCGGCGCGGGCACCTCTACGAGGTCGACCTGCGCCTGCGGCCCGGCGGCCGGCAGGGCCCGCTCGCCGGCCAGTGGCCGCGCTTCCTGCCCTATCAGCGGGAGGAGGCGGACCTCTGGGAGCACATGGCGCTGACCCGCGCCCGGGTGCTCGCGGGGGACGTGTCCCTCGGGACCGAGATCGAGGCCGCCATCGCCGCCGTGGTGGGGAGCCCGCGCGACGCAGACCTCGTCGCCCGGGAAGTCCGGGCGATGCGCGGCCTCGTCGCCCGCGAGAAGCGCGACGGCGGTCCCCACGACCTCAAGCTGTCGCCGGGCGGGCTCCTCGACCTCGATTTCCTGGCGCAGGCGCTGGTGCTCACCCACGCGGCGGCGCTGCCGGGCCTGATCGGTCTCGACGCCCCGGCGGTCCTCGGGCGGGCGCGCGAGGCGGGGCTGCTGCCCGAGGGAGCCGGCGTGCTGGAGGAGGCCTACCGCCTCCTCGACGACGTCCACCACTGGCAGCGCCTGATGGTGGAGGGCCCCTTCGACAAGGGGGCGTCCCCGGCCACGCGGGCACGCCTCGCGGCGGCCCTGGGCCTGCCCGGGGAGGCGGCGCTGCTGGCGCGGCTCGCAGAGCTGCGCGCGGAGGTGCGGAGCTGGTTCGTGCGCCTGCTGGGGGATCCGGACGCGGCGTGAGGCGGGGATCGCCGGGCCGGCGGCCCCAATCCTCGCTCAGGCCTCCGCCATCTCCGGCTGCGGCAGCGCTGCCACGAGTCGCAGGGTGGGATCGCGCAGGGCGGCCGCGTCGGCGGATGCGGGAGGCTGCGGCAGGCGCAGCAGCACGATGGTGCCGGTGCCGACCTCCGAGCGGATGCGCAGGCGCCCGCCATGGAGCTCGGTGAGGGAGCGGGCGATGGCGAGGCCCAGGCCCGAGCCCTTGAAGCTGCGCGAGAGGTTGCTCTCGACCCGCTCGAAGGGCGCGCCGAGCTTCGGCAGCACGGCCTTCGGGATGCCGATGCCGCTGTCCTCCACGAAGATGTGCACGGCATCGAGCGCGCGGCGCGTGCGCACCGCGACCCGCCCGCCCTCGGGCGTGAACTTCACGGCGTTCTGCATCAGGTTGAGCAGCACCTGGTGCATGGCGCGGGAATCCGCCAGGACCACGGCGTCGGGACTGAGCTCGACGCTCAGCGTCAGCCCCTTCAGCCGGGCGGCCTCCGCGACCTGGCCGAGGACCCGCTCCAGCACGTCCGCCACCGCGAGCGGCTGCTTCACCAGGGTCACCCGGCGCGCCTCGATGCGCGACATATCGAGGATGTCGTCGATCACCGACAGCAGGTACTGCCCGCTGGTTCGGATGTCGCTGCAGTATTCCCGGTACTTCGCCGAGCCGAGCTTTCCGAACACCTCGTCCTGCATCACCTCGGCGAAGCCCAGGATCGCGTTGAGGGGCGTGCGCAGCTCGTGGCTCATGTTGGCCAGGAACTCGGACTTGGAGCGGTTGGCGCTCTCCGCCTGGTACTTCTGGTCGAGGTAGCGCTCGGCGAGGTCCGCGAGCTGCTGGGTCTGCAATTCCAGGGTGCGGCGGGAGCGCTTGAGATCCGCGATGGTGGCGATCAGCTGACGCTCGGACTCGACCAGCCGCTCCTGATGGCGCTTGAGGGCCGTGATGTCGGTGCCGACCGAGACGTAGCCGCCGTCCTTGGTCCGCCGCTCGCTGATCTGGAGCCAGCGCCCGTCCCCCAGTTCCGCCTCGAAGGTGCGGGCGCCGGCCTCGGCGAGGTCCCCGTTCTGGATCTCGCGGCGCACCGGCGGCACGGCGGCCCGGCCCATCAGCGAGTCGTAGCGCCGGCCGGGCTGCGCGTCCTCGGGGGTGAGGGCGTGCAGGCGGCGGAACTTCGAATTGCACAGGACGAGGCGGTTCTGGGCGTCCCAGAGCACGAAGGCCTCGGACACCGCCTCGACCGCGTCGCGCAGGCGCATGTCGGCGGTGGCGGTCGATTCCGCGAGGCGCCGCTGCTCGGAGACGTCGATGGCGATGCCCACGAGGTGGCGCCCGCCATCCTCCTGGTCGCGCACCACCTCCGCCCGGGCGCGGACCCAGATCCACTCGCCCGCCGCGCTGCGGATCCGGAACTCGTGGTCGACGGCCGCCTCCTGGGCGGCGAGCTGGCTCGCCAGGCCGTACAGGTCGGTGTCGTCCGGGTGGACCAGCGCGTTGACGTCCCCGAAGGACAGGAACTCGTGCTCCCGGGTGTAGCCGAGGAGCTGGTACATCGAGTCCGACCAGTAGATGCGGCCCCGCGCGATGTCCCAGTCCCACAGGCCGCAGCGCCCGCGGCAGAGGGCCATGTCGAGGCGCTGGCGGACCTGCTCGCAGACCCGGTCGACGGCCCGCGCCCGGTCGGCCTGGAGCGTGTAGGCGAGGCCGACGCTGATGATGACCAGGGCGGCCGTGCCGATCACCAGCACCTGGGTGCGGGCGCGGCCCTGCCACTGCGCCATCACGGCGTCGAGGGATTGCACCACCACCACCCGCCCGCGCCCGTCCGGCAGCGTCCGCAGGGTGGCGACGGCCGGCGCATCGCCCAGCCGCACGGCGATCACGCCCGCCCGCTCCCCGAAGGTCAGGAGCGGCTGCGCGTTGCCGAGACGCTCCCCGAGGGTGCGGCCGGGCGCGGGCACGGCCGGCATCGAGGCGATCACCACCTCGTCCGGCCCGATCAGGTGGATCTCGCGGCCCGGCGCCAGCGCGAAGGACGGGACCGCACCCTCCAGGTCGCTGCCCGGTCGCGCGAGCGCCGCCGCGACGAGGCGGGCCAGGAGGTCGATCTCGTGGCTCGCCTGCGCGGCGGCCTCGCGCCGCTGGGCCATGAGCTGCGCCGCCGTGATCGCGCAGAGGGAGAGCAGGAACAGCGCGATGACGGCAGGGACCGCGATCCGCAGCCAGGATTCCGCGCGGGCGAGCCGCTGATGGGTCGGAGTGAGGGCCCGCGCGATGCCGAGGATCGTGGCCGCACGGGCAGCGAGTGGGGCGGGATCCGCCTCCAGCATACTCTCTTCCCCCACACGCTCGGGTGATTGCGTCGCCGGCTTGACCCGTCCGCGAATCGCTCCTTCTTGTGACATTTCCACAGCTGATTTGTCCAGCACATCCCTGCGTCGCGCGCATGGTTAATGCTTCGTGAATTTGCCGCGTTCGACTCAGAATCGCCTTCGTCTGTCAAGCATTTATGTGATGGCGCGCCGGGGCGAGGGAGCGGCCGGCGATGTCGCCGACATCGGGCGAGAGGCCCGGCGCCGCCGCGATCGCGCGCAGGCGCGCCTCCGCGAGGCCGCGGCGGCCCGGCTCCATCATCCGCCACGTATTGAATGCCGTGAGCAAACGTGCCGCGACCTGGGGGTTGCGCGAGTCGAGGTCGAGCACCGTCTCGGCCAGCAGATCGTAGCCGGCGCCGTCCGCCCGGTGGAACTGGGTCGGGTTGTTGAGGCTGAAGCTGCCGATGAGCGCGCGCACCCGGTTGGGGTTGGCCGCCGAGAAGGCCTCGTGGCGGGTGAGGTCCCGCACCCGCGCCACCGTGCCCGGCTCCGGGATCATCGCCTGGAGCGCGAACCACTTGTCGAGGACCAGGGGCTCGGACCGGTAGGCGGACGCGAAGGCGGCGAGAGCCCGCTCGCGGGCCGCGCCGGGGATCAGGGTCAGGACCGCCAGGGCGGCCAGGCGGTCGGTCATGTTGCCGGCCTCGTCGAACTGCGCCTCCGCGAGGGCCGTGCCGCGCGCCGGATCGGCGGCCGCGATCAGGTCGAGGGCGGCGTTGCGCAGGGCCCGGCGCCCGGCGCTGGCGGCGTCCGGGCTGAACGGAGTGCCGGGGGGCGCCGCGAGCCGGTCGCGCAGGGCGGCGAGCCGGGCCGCGAGGGCGCGGCCGAGATGCGCGCGCAAGGTCCAGCGGGCGCGGTGGATCGCGTCCGGATCGACGTTGGAGCCGACCTCCTGGGCCACCTCCTGGTCGCCCGGGATCGCCAGGACCAGGGCCGCGAAGGCCGGATCCGCGAGGGCCTCGCCGTCGAGGAAGCGGCCGAGGGCCTCGGCGAGGGCCGCCCCCTCGGCGCCCGCGTCGTCCTCCAGCGGAGCGGCCCGGCGCGCCCGGGCGACGAGGAGGTCGAGGGCGAGGTTCTGCGCTGCCTGCCAGCGGTTGAACGGGTCGCTGTCGTGGGCGAGCAGCGTCAGCCACTGGGTGGTGCCGAGGGTGTAGGCCACCTTCACGGGGGCCGAGAAGCCCCGGAACAGGGAGGGCACCGGCTCGCCGCGCACCTCCGTGAACACGAGCCGATCGCTCTCGCCTTCCATCACGAACACGCCGTCGCGGACGCGCTCGCTGGTCGCCGCGATGGGGGTGCCGTCGCGCCCGACGAGCCCGAGGGCGATCGGGATCACCAGGGGCTGCGGGGGCCCGCCGCTCGCCGCCTCGGTGGCAACCGCCGGCAGGCTCTGGTGGAAATCGAGGGTGTAGCTGCGCTGGCGCGGATCGTAGCGCCCCGCCACCGAGACGGTGGGGGTGCCGGCCTGGGCGTACCAGCGGGCGAAGGCGGTGAGGTCGCGCCCGCTCGCGTCCTGGAAGGCCGTCAGGAAATCCTCGACCGTCGCCGCGGTGCCGTCGTGGCGGGCGAAGTAGAGGTCCATTCCCTTGCGGAAGGTCTCGGCCCCGAGGAGCGTGCGCAGCATGCGCACGATCTCGGCGCCCTTCTCGTAGACCGTCGCCGTGTAGAAGTTGTTGATCTCCCGGTAGGCCTGGGGCCGCACCGGGTGGGCGAGGGGGCCCGCATCCTCCGGGAACTGGCGGGCGCGCAGGGTGCGCACCTCGGCGATGCGGTGGACCGGTCGCGAGCGCGCGTCGGAGGAGAATTCCTGGTCGCGGAAGACCGTCAGGCCCTCCTTCAGGCACAGCTGGAACCAGTCGCGGCAGGTCACCCGGTTGCCGGACCAGTTGTGGAAATACTCGTGGGCGATGATCGCCTCGATGTTGGCGTAGTCCGTGTCGGTGGCGGTGTCGGGGCTCGCCAGCACGTACTTGTCGTTGAAGATGTTGAGGCCCTTGTTCTCCATCGCGCCCATGTTGAAGTCGGAGACGGCGACGACGTTGAAGACGTCGAGGTCGTAGGCGCGGCCGAAGACCCGCTCGTCCCAGGCCATGGAACGGATCACCGCGTCGAGGGCGTAGGGCGCCCGCTCCTCCTTCCCGGGCTCGACGTAGACGGCGACCTCGACGTCCCGGCCCTCCATGGTGGTGAAGCGGGTGCCGATGCGGCCGAGCCGCCCGCCCACGAGGGCGAACAGGTAGGCGGGCTTGGGGTGGGGATCGTGCCAGACCGCGTAGTGGCGCCCCGCCTCCGCCTCGCCGGCCTCGATCCGGTTGCCGTTGCCAAGCAGCACCGGCGCCTCGTCCCGGTCGGCCTCGATGCGGGTGGTGTAGACGGCGAGCACGTCCGGACGATCGAGGAAGTAGGTGATGCGCCGGAACCCGTCCGCCTCGCACTGGGTGCAGTAGACGCCGTTCGACCGGTAGAGGCCCATCAGCTTGGTGTTGGCGCTCGGGTTCACCCGCGTCTCGAGGCTGAGCACGAAGGGGCGCTGCGGCGGCTGGTGCAGGGTGAGGCCGCCGGGCGCGACGTCGAGGGCGCCGGGCGCGGTCGGCTGGCCGTCGAGGGCGACCGCCAGCAGCGCGAGGTCGTCCCCGTCGAGGCGCAGCGGCGCGCCGGGCTCGCCGAGCGGGTTCGGCCGCAGCGCCAGGGTGGCGGTGACGCGGGTCTCGGTCGGGTGCAGGCGCACGTCGAGATCGACCCGGTCGATCAGGTAGTCGCTCGGCCGGTAATCGGCGAGGCGGACGATCGGCGGTGACTCGGTGCGCATGGGACGAGAGGGCCCTTCGGTGCGGCGGGGGATCCCCCCTTGTAGCCGCCGCGGGCTCGCGCGCAACGCGGTCGAGGGGCACCGGAATGCGGGCGGCCCGCGACGGCTCGCGTTGACCCGGTGCGGCCCGGTCCCACATATGGCCGCGGTCCCCCAGGAGCCTGACGCCGGAGCCCCGACGATGGAATACCTGCACACGATGGTCCGGGTCGCCGACCTCGACCGCGCCCTCGACTTCTACTGCGGCAAGTTCGGCCTCCAGGAGGTGCGCCGGATGGACAGCGAGCAGGGACGCTACACCCTGGTCTTCCTGGCCGCGCCGGGCGACGTCGCCCGCGCCCGGGAGAGCAAGTCGCCCCTCCTCGAACTCACCTACAACTGGGATCCCGAGGAGTATACGGGCGGGCGCAACTTCGGCCACCTGGCCTATCAGGTCGACGACATCTACGAGACCTGTGCCAAGCTGCAGGCGGCCGGCGTGACCATCAACCGCCCGCCGCGGGACGGGCGCATGGCCTTCGTCCGCTCGCCCGACGGCATCTCCATCGAGATCCTGCAGAAGGGGGCGGCCAAGCCCCCGCAGGAGCCGTGGACGTCGATGCAGAACACCGGAACCTGGTAGCACCGCCGCGGGCGGAGGAGGATGCGCGCGATGGAGGTGCCGAAGGGCGGGATGCCGTGGTGGGCCTGGGCCTCACCGCTGGTGGCATGGCTCCTCCTCGCCGCGATCCTGCTGACCCATCCGCCCGGCGCCCTCCTGACCGTCGCGGGCGTCGGGCTGGTCGCGACGGTGTTCGCGGCGGTCTTCCACGCGGAGGTGGTGGCGCACCGGGTGGGCGAGCCCTTCGGCACCCTGGTGCTGGCGCTGGCCGTGACGGTGATCGAGGTCGCGCTGATCGTCTCGGTGACGATCGGCGGCGGGGAGGACAAGGCGACGCTCGCCCGCGACACCGTCTTCTCCGCCGTGATGATCATCTGCAACGGCCTCGTCGGGCTGTGTCTGCTGGCGGGCGGCGTGCGTCACCACATTCAGGGCTTCCAGCTCGAGGGGGCCCTCGCGGCGCTCGCCGTGCTGGCGGCCCTGGTCACCCTGACCCTCGTCCTGCCGAACTTCGTCGACACGGCGGGGCCGGTCTTCACGGTGCCCCAGCTCCTCTTCGCGGCGGCGGCCTCGCTCATCCTCTACGGCGCCTTCGTCTTCGTGCAGACGGTGCGGCACCGGGACTTCTTCCTGCCGGGGGGAGATGGGCACGAGGAAGAGCACGCCGAGCCGCCCTCCGTGCGGGTGGCGCTCGCGAGCTTCGGCCTGCTCCTCGCCTGCCTGGTGGCGGTGGTGGGCCTCGCCAAGGGGCTCACCCCGACCCTGGAGCAGGGGATCGACGCCGTCGGCGCGCCGAAATCCGTGGCCGGCATCGTCATCGCCGCCCTGGTGCTGATGCCCGAGGGGCTCGCGGCCCTGCGCGCCGCCCGGGCCGACCGCCTGCAGACCAGCATGAATCTCGCGCTGGGCTCGGCGCTGGCGACGATCGGGCTGACGATCCCCGCCGTGGCGGCGGCCTCGATCCTGATCGGGCAGCCCCTGGCGCTGGGGCTCGGGCCCAAGGAGCAGGTGCTGCTCGCCCTCACGCTTCTCGTCGCCGTGATCACGCTCGGGACCGGGCGCACCACCGTGCTGCAGGGCGTGGTGCACCTGACGATCTTCGCGTCGTTCCTGTTCTTCGCGCTGATGCCGTAGCGGGTGGCGCGCTCGCGGTGAGGGTCGAAGGATCTGCGCGGGACGCGTTCCCTCCCCCGTAGATGCACGGCTGTCCGGGAAACTCGGAGGCTTCTATTCGGGCGCCTTGGTTCCCGAAAAGCTCTACGTTAACAACAAACTATGCCATTCCAGCTCGCGCGCGATCCCCTCTCCCGAGTGGGAGAGGGGCAGGGGTGAGGGACGGACGGTTCAGCAAGTAAACTCGACCGTCGAGCTGCCAGCGGCGCGGTTCAGGATACTTGCTGAAGCCGAGCCACCCTCACCCCCGGCCCCTCTCCCACTCGGGAGAGGGGAGACGTGCCTCGCATTGTCCCCGGACAGCCGTGCCGTAGATGGGGAAGGTTCGGGCGCGAGCCTCCGCAGCGGAGCGTCTGCGCCGGGACATCCTCACGCCTTCGCGGTCGGCGTGATCCCGAGTTCGGCGAGCTTGGCGTGGATCGCCGTGACGGGGCGCTTGAGCTTCAGGCTCATCACGGAGGCCGGGATGCCCTCGCGGGCCATGCTGCGCAGCTGCTGGACGGTCTCAAGCGTCCAGCCGGTCTCGACGGTCTCGCTCATGGGGTGCCTCCAGGTTCCCGGCCGCACCGCGCGGCGGCCTTGGCCCGGCAGGTAGGATCCGGGCCGGGAACCGGCAACCCACCGGCTTGACGCCGGGCCCGGCCCGTCGCACATCGCCCGCATCAGCCGGCCGGGCGGCCGCTCCGCCCTCGGGCGGGGAGGAAAGTCCGGGCTCCATGGAGAGACGGTGCCGGATAACGTCCGGCGGGGGCGACCCCAGGGACAGTGCCACAGAGAGCAGACCGCCGGGCGGGCCGCGAGGCCCGCGCCGGTCAGGGTGAAAGGGTGCGGTAAGAGCGCACCGCGGACGCGGCAACGCGGACGGCACGGCAAACCCCACCGGGAGCAAAACCGAATAGGGGCGACACGCAACGGGCGATGAGCCCCGCGCAGGCCCTCTCTCCAGGCCCGTCGCCCGGGTTGGTTGCTCGAGGCGGCCGGCAACGGTCGTCCCAGAGGAATGGCCGCCACGTCCGGAGGACCCGCGAGGGTCCGCCGGGCCCTACAGAACCCGGCTTACAGGCCGGCTGATCCCTTCCTCGCGCCTGCCCCCAAAGTCCGGGGGCGGTGCACGCATCCCGCGTCCGGGCGAAATTCTGCAAGCCTTCGTTAACGTTGCTGACGTCTGATCGAGTCGGGCGTCGTGGCCTCCCCGCAGGGCCGCGTTGACGCTTCCGGAGGCCCATGATAGCCCGACCCAACTCATTGACGGCGCATCGCAAACCGGCGCCGGTCCCGATGCGGGGCGGCTCTCGGCCGGGGATCGTCTCGGCCGGGGGAGGGTCTGCCGTGGGGCGCCGGCCGCCTCCGTGCCTGCGCCCCTCGACGATTGCGGAGCATCATGGAGCGTCAGGCGTGCGAGTGCGCCGCGGGCGGCCGAGCGCCGTCCCGGCGGCGCGGGGTCCGTGGCACCAAGGGCGGGGCCGTCCGGTGAGCGGCGCGGCCCCCCATATCCCGGTCCTCCTCGAGGAGGTGCGGGGCGCCCTGCGGCTCGGCGGGGCGGGCGGGGTCGTGGTCGATGGCACCTTCGGGGCCGGCGGCTACACCCGCGCGATCCTGGCCGCGCATCCCGGGCAGCGCGTCGTCGCCATCGACCGCGACCCGACCGCCATCGCGGCGGGCCGCGGCCTCGCGGCCCAAGCCCAGGGCCGGCTGCTCCTGGTCCAGGGCCGGTTCGGCGACCTCGACACGCTGGTGCGCGCCGAGGGGATCGAGGCCGTGGACGGCGTCGTCCTCGACATCGGCGTCTCCTCGATGCAGCTCGACCGGCCCGAGCGCGGGTTCTCCTTCCGGCACGACGGCCCCCTCGACATGCGCATGGGCGGAGAGGGGCCCTCGGCCGCCGACCTCGTGAACGAGGCGCCCGAGGCCGAGCTCGCCGACATCATCTACCATTACGGCGAGGAGCGCCGCTCCCGCGCGGTGGCCCGGGCGATCCTGGAGGCGCGCCGCCGCGCCCCGATCGCCACCACGGGCGCCCTGGCGGAGATCGTCGCCAGCGTGGTCCGGGCCGAGCCCGGCAGCGGCATCCACCCCGCCACCCGGACCTTCCAGGCCCTGCGCATCGCGGTCAACGACGAACTCGGCGAGCTCAACCGGGCGCTCCACGCGGCCGAGCGAATCCTGCGCCCCGGCGGGCGCCTCGCCGTGGTGACCTTCCACTCGCTGGAGGACCGCATCGTCAAGCAGTTCCTCTCCGCCCGCAGCGGTCGGGCCGTCTCGGCCTCCCGGCACCTGCCGATGGCCGAGCGGCCGACGCCGAAGAGCTTCACCCTCGTGACGAAGGGGCCGGTCGCTCCGAGCGAGGCGGAGGCGGCCGCCAATCCCCGCGCGCGCTCGGCCAAGCTGCGCGCCGCCGAGCGCACCGACGCGCCGGTGCCCGAGCCCCTGACGGCTCTCGACGCCCTCTCCGGACTGCCCCCCCGCGAGCGCGGAGGCCGCCGGTGATCCGCATCCTGCACCTCCTCGCCATCGCGGGTCTGATCGCCTCGGCCGGCTACGCCTACTCGATCAAGTACGACACGCTCTACCAGGCCGAGCAGGTCGCCAAGCTGAAGACCCGCCTGCGCCGCGAGCGCGAGGCCACGGCCGTGCTGCGGGCCGAGTGGCAGCTGCTGACGCGACCCGACCGCCTCCAGGCCGCGGCCGACAAGTACCTGGACCTCGAACCCATCGGCACCGAGCATCTCGGCCGGCTCGCCGACCTGCCGGCGCGGCCCGAGCGCGGCGACGAGATCGCCCGCAAGCTCGAATCCCTCGGGCTGCTCGCGACCGCGACGCCGGCCGGGAAGGACCGGCCCGCCACCACCGGCAGGGGCGGGGAGGAGCCGCGCACCACCGGCTCGACCTCCCCGGCGAAGTCCTCCCCCGCCGCCACGCCCCCCCGCACGTCCACCCGCACCCCGACGGCGACGAGGTAAGTGTCCGTGTCCGACGCGTTCCCCGACCCGGCCCCGCCGGAATCCGCCCCGCAGCCCGCCCTGGTCCGGACGATCCTGCGGGCGATGTTCCGCTTCGCCGTCGAGCGCAGCGGCACCCGCGTGGGCCTCGTGGGCCTCGTCTTCGGTGGGGTCTTCGCCACCATCATCGGGCGGCTCGTCCTGGTGGCGGCGATCCCCGAGGAACCGTCGAGCTCGGCCCAGCGGGTCGCGGCCGCCGCGGCGACCGCCATCCGGCCCGACATCGTCGACCGCAACGGCGAGATCCTGGCCACCGACATCCGCACCGTCTCGGCCTTCGCGGAGCCGGGCAACATCGTCGACAAGGACGAGGCGGTGGAACTCCTCACCGCGGTCCTGCCCGACCTCAACGCCGCGGAGCTGCGCGCCAAGCTCACGGCCAAGCGCGTCAAGGGGGCGGGCTTCGTCTGGATCAAGCGCGAGCTGACCCCCAAGCAGCAGGCCGAGGTGCACCGCCTCGGCATCCCGGGCGTCGGCTTCCTGCCCGACCACAAGCGCGTCTACCCGAACGGCGTCGCGGCCGCCCACGTCATCGGCTTCTCCAACCTCGACAATGTCGGCATCGCCGGCATGGAGAAGTACATCGACAAGACCGGCCTGAAGGACCTCAACAGCCTCGGCTTCATCGAGAAATCGGCCGACCTCGCCCCGGTGCAGCTCTCGATCGACCTCAGGGCGCAGCACGCGCTGCGCGACGAACTGGCCTGGGGCCTGGAGCATTACCGCGCCAAGGCGGCGGCGGCGATGATCCTCGACGTGACCACCGGCGAGGTGCTGGCGCTCGCCTCCCTGCCGGATTTCGACCCGAACGAGCCCGCCGACGCGCTGAGCCCGGACCGCATCAACCGGATGAATGTCGGCGTCTACGAGATGGGCTCGACCTTCAAGGCCATGACGCTGGCCATGGCGCTCGATTCCGGCAAGTTCAACGTCAACTCGACCTTCGACACCCGCGGCGGCGTGCTGAACTGGGGCCGGCAGAAGATCCACGAGTACCACGGCACCAACCGCGTCATCACGATGCCGGAGGTGTTCACCCACTCCTCGAACATCGGCTCGGCCAAGATGGCGCTCGGCATCGGGGTGCCCGGCCACAAGGCCTTCCTCCGGAAGATGGGCCTGCTCGACCGGATGCGGACGGAACTGCCGGAGAGCGCCGAGCCGATCATCCCGCCGCGCTGGACCGAGATCAACACCATCACGATCGCGTTCGGCCACGGCCTCGCGGTGGCGCCGATCCAGGCCGCCGCGGCGGTGGCGGCGATCGCCAATGGCGGCTTCCTGATGACCCCGACCTTCCTGAAGCGCGACGAGGCCGCCGCCCGCGAGAAGGCGGTCCAGGTCTTGACGCCGCAGACCAGCGAGGCGATGCGGTTCATCATGCGCCTCAATGCCACCGAGGGCTCCGCCAAGAAGGCGGACAACCCCTACTACTTCGTCGGCGGCAAGACCGGGACCGCCGAGAAGGTGATCCACGGCCACTACGTGAAGAACCGGCTGTTCACGACCTTCATGGCGGCGGCTCCCATGAACAAGCCCAAGTACCTGTTCGTGACGGTGATGGACGAGCCGCAGGCGATCGCCGCGGAATCGGGCTCCTACGCCACCGCGGCCTGGAACTCGGGCGTCGTGACGGGCCGGATCCTGAGCCGGGTGGCGCCGATCCTCGGTCTGCCGCCGCAATTCGACCCGCCGGTCAACCCCTTCCCACAGATGGTCAAGCTCGGGGCCTACCACGTCAACCAGGTCGGGGCGCGATGACGGATCTCGGCGCGCTCTTCCCCGAGGAAGCGGGCGCGGCGGCCGGGCTCCCGGTCGCCGGGATCACCGCCGACAGCCGCCGGGTCGCGCCGGGCTTCGTCTTCGTCGCGGTGCCGGGCACGAAGGCCGACGGACGCGGCTTCGCCGCGCAGGCCGCCGCCGCGGGCGCGGTCGCCATGGTGGCGGAGGGGCCGCGCCCCGCGGCGCTGCCGGAGGGCGTCGCCTACCTCTCGGTGCCGGATGCCCGCCGGGCGCTGGCGCTCGCCGCCGCGCGGCTGCATCCCGGCCAGCCCGGGACGGTGGTCGCGATCACCGGCACCAACGGCAAGAGTTCGGTCGCGGATTTCGTCCGCCAGATCGTGGCGCGGCTCGGGCACCGCTCGGCGAGCCTGGGCACGCTCGGCGTGGTCACCGGGGAGGGCGCCGCCTACGGCTCGCTCACCACGCCCGACCCGGTCACCCTGCACCAGACCCTCGACCGCCTCGCCCGCGACGGGATCGAGGCGCTGGCCATGGAGGCCTCCTCCCACGGCATCGAGCAGCGCCGCCTCGACGGGGTGCGCCTGTCCGCGGCGGCCTTCCTCAATCTCGGCCACGACCATCTCGACTACCACCTGACGATCGAGGCCTATCTCGCGGCCAAGCTGCGGCTGTTCGAGGCGCTGCTGCCCGATTCCGGGACGGCCGTCGTCAATGCGGACGGGCCGATGGCCGACCGCGCCATCGCGGCCATCCGCGCCCGCGGCCTGCTCCTGATGACGACGGGCCGGGCCGGCGACACCCTCCGGCTCGTCGCCGCCGAGACCCGCGGCTTCGCGCAGGGCCTGACCATCGCCGCGCAGGGCCGGGAGGTTCGGGTCGACCTGCCGCTCGTCGGCGGCTTCCAGGTGGAGAACGCCCTGGTGGCGGCGGCCCTCGTCCTCGCCATGCCGCTCGGAGCCGGGCGGCTCGACGCCGTCCTCGCCGCCCTCGCGGATCTGAAGGGCGTGCCGGGCCGGCTGGAGCGGGTCGCCACCCATAACGGCGCCCTCTGCGTCGTCGATTACGCCCACAAGCCGGAGGCGCTGGCGGGCGTCCTGCAGGCCCTGCGGCCCGTCACGACCGGGCGCCTCGTCTGCGTGATGGGCTGCGGCGGCGACCGCGACCGGGCCAAGCGCCCGATGATGGGCCGCATCGCGACCGAGGGCGCCGACCGGGTCATCGTCACGGACGACAATCCCCGCAGCGAGGACCCGGCCGCGATCCGGGCGGCGATCCTGGCCGCCGCCCCCGGCGCCGAGGAGATCGGCGATCGCGCCGCGGCGATCCGGGCCGCCGTTCACGGTCTCGCGCCGGGCGACGTTCTGGTCGTTGCGGGCAAGGGTCATGAAACCGGCCAGATCATCGGTGACCGCATCCTTCCGTTCTCGGACCGCGACGCGGTCCTGAGCGCGATCGAGGAGACGCGTGCATGACCGAGCCCCTCTGGACCCTGGACGCGGTCCTCGCCGCCACCGGCTGCCGCCTCGCGGACGGGGCGGGGAAGGGGGCGGCGCTCTCCGGCCTGTCGATCGACACGCGCACCCTCAAGGTCGGCGACCTGTTCTTCGCCATCCAGGGCGAGGCCCGCGACGGTCACGACTTCGTCCGCGACGCGCTCGCGCGCGGGGCGGGGGCGGCCGTGGTCTCGGCCGCGCGCGCGCCCGACCTCGCCGGGGCGGGGCCGCTCCTGGTCGCGCCCGCCGCGGAGGGTGATCCGGTGCTGGCCGCCATGCGGTCCCTCGCGGCGGCGGCCCGCGCCCGGACGCGCGCCCGCGTCCTCGCGGTGACGGGCTCGGTCGGCAAGACCGGCACCAAGGAGGCCCTGCGCCACGTGCTCGCCGCGCAGGGCGCCACCCACGCCTCGGTCGCCTCCTACAACAACCACTGGGGCGTGCCCCTCACCCTCGGCCGGATGCCGACGGCGAGCGCCTTCGGGGTGTTCGAGATCGGCATGAACCACGCGGGCGAGATCGCCCCGCTGACCCGGCTGGTGCGGCCCGAGGTGGCGATCGTCACCACGGTCGAGCCGGTCCATATCGAGCATTTCCGCGCCCTGTCGGGCATCGCCGACGCCAAGGGCGAGATCTTCTGCGGCCTGGAGCCCGGCGGCGTCGCGGTGATCAACCGCGACAACCCCCATTATGAGCGCCTCTGCGCCCACGCGCTCGCCTCGCGGGCGGGGCGGATCGTGAGCTTCGGCGAGCACCCGCAGGCCGATATCCGCGCCGAGCGCATCGTGATGCGGCCCGACCTCTCGATCGTCGACGCGCGGGTCATGGGGATCCCGGTCACCTACCAGCTCGGCACGGCCGGGCGGCACACGGCGCTGAACTCCCTGGCCGTGATGGCGGCGGTCCAGGCGCTCGGCGCCGACCTCGCGCTGGCGGCCCTGTCGCTGGCGCAGCTGCGCCCGCCGGTCGGGCGCGGGGAGCGCACGCTGCTGCGGCTGCGCGACGGGGAGGCGCTCCTCGTGGACGAGAGCTACAACGCCAACCCGGCCTCCGTGCGGGCGGCGCTCGCGACCCTCGCGGGGATCGCCGTCGAGGGAGGCGGCCGGCGCATCGCGGTGCTCGGCGACATGCTGGAGCTCGGGGCCGAGGCGCCGCGCCTGCACCGCGAGCTCGCGGCCTCGGTCGCCGAGCACGGCATCGACCTCGTCTTCGTGGCCGGGCCCCTGATGGCCGAGCTGTTCGACGCCCTGCCGCCCGGCGCGCGGGGCGTGGCGGCGCCGACCTCGGCGGATCTCCTGGAGGCGGTTCTCGCCGAGATCCGCCCCGGCGACGCCGTGATGATCAAGGGTTCGAACAGCACCCGCATGGGGCGCATTGTCGAGGCGCTCAAAGCCCGCTACGGCGGGGGCGTCGAGGGCCTCGCGGCCGCTCGTCCCACCTGAAGCCCGGGCGCCCACGCGGCCGGGACGCCCCCCATCGGCGCCGTCATCCTGGCCGGCGCTCACCTCACCATCGGGATGAGCCCGGGATGCTGTACCTGCTGTCCGAACTGACCGGCGTCTTCTCGCCGTTCAACGTCTTCCGCTACATCACCTTCCGGACGGGCGGCGCGCTGTTCACGGCGGGCTTCTTCGTGTTCTGGTTCGGCCCCTGGATCATCTCGCTGCTGCGGCTGCGCCAGGGCAAGGGCCAGCCGATCCGCGAGGACGGTCCCCAGACTCACCTGCTGACCAAGCGCGGCACGCCGACCATGGGCGGGCTGATGATCCTGGCCGGGCTCCTGGTCGCGGTCTTCCTGTGGGCGAATCCGCGCAACAGCTACGTCTGGATCACCGTCGTGGTGACGCTCGGCTTCGGGGCGATCGGCTTCTACGACGACTACCTGAAGGTGACGAAGCAGAGCCACAAGGGCTTCTCGGGCAAGTTCCGGCTCGGTCTCGAGGCGCTGATCGCCGTGGCGGCGTGCGTGGCGGTGGCCGAGTACTCGGCCCCGGGTCTCGCCTACCGGCTCGCCTTCCCGGTCTTCAAGGACGCGATCATCAATCTCGGGCTGTTCTGGGTCCTGTTCGCGAGCTTCGTGATCGTGGGCGCGGGCAACGCCGTCAACATCACGGACGGTCTCGACGGGCTGGCGATCGTGCCGGTGATGATCGCGGCGGGCACCTTCGGGATCATCGCCTACCTCGTCGGCAACGTCATCTACGCGTCCTACCTGCAGGTGAACTACGTGCCGGGCACGGGCGAACTCGCCGTGGTGTGCGGGGCCATGATCGGGGCGGGGCTTGGCTTCCTGTGGTTCAACGCGCCGCCCGCCCAGATCTTCATGGGCGACACCGGCTCGCTGGCGCTGGGCGGCCTCCTGGGTACGGTGGCGGTGGCGACGAAGCACGAGATCGTGCTGGCGATCGTCGGCGGCCTGTTCGTCCTGGAGATCGCCTCGGTGATCATCCAGGTCGCCTCCTTCAAGCTCACCGGCAAGCGCGTCTTCCGGATGGCGCCGATCCATCACCATTTCGAGCAGAAGGGCTGGAAGGAGCCGCAGGTGGTGATCCGGTTCTGGATCATCGCCGTGGTGCTGGCGCTGCTGGGATTGGCGACGCTGAAGCTGCGGTAGGAGCAGCGTCTCCCTCTTATCCTCGACGCTTCCACCCTTTTCCGGGCGCATGAAGCGTCAGCGGAATGCGACCCGGAAACCAGCGCAAGACTCCGCGAAGCGACCGTATTTTGCAACGTTGCTGGCATTCGGAGCCGCTTCGCGGCGATCCATCATCTCGTTTCCGGATCTCCTTCCGCTGACGCTCGAGTCGTCCGGAAAAGGGGTGGGACGGGGCAGATCGAGCGTTCGCCGGACCTCTCACCCCCGCCGCATGACGTCCCGCAGGGCGGCCAGGCACGCGGCGACATCGTCCTGCGTCGCCCACACGTGCGGGCTGATCCTCAGCCGTCCGAGCCGGGCGCTCACGAACACGGTCCGCTCGCGCAGGGCGCGCGCGACCTGCTCGGCCGCATCGCCGGGGAGCGGCAGCCCGAGGATGTGCGGGGCCCGGAGCGCCCGGGGCGCCACGGCGAGGCCGAGATCGGCCGCGCCCTCCGCCAGCCGGTCGGTGAGCACCCGGAGCGCGGCCGCACTCTCCGCCACACCCCAGCCCGCGACCAGTTCCATCCCGGTGGCGGCCATCGGCAGCGAGACCGGGTCGTTGCGCTCGCCGCGGTCGTACCGGCGCGCCCCGGCCGCGCCGCGATTGCCCTCGTTCTCCTCCAGGGGCTCCCCCGCCTGCCGGTGCGGCGCCGCGTACAGGAAGGCGGTGCCGTAGGGACCGAGTGCCCACTTGTAGGTCGGGAAGGCCAGGAAATCCGGACGCCACCGGGCGATGGCGATCGGAAGCGCCCCGGCGGCCTGCGTCGCGTCGATCACCAGGGCGGCGCCGGCGGCGTGGACTGCCGGGGCGATCCGGTCGAGGTCGATCAGGCTCCCGTCCGCCCAATGCAGCGGCGTCAGGGTCGCCAGACCGAGGGGAGGAGCGCCGGGGCGCGCGATGGAAGCGAGCAACGCCGCCGTCCAGTCGCCATCGGGCGGGCGCGGAACGGTTTCGACGACGAGCCCGCGCGCCGCGGCCAGCCGGTCGAAGGCGTAGCGGTGGGAGGGGAACTCGTCGGCAACCCGCAGCACCCGGCTGCCCGGAGCTGGCGCGAGGTTCCTCGCCGCGGTCGCCATGGCGTGGCTGACCGAACCGACGATGGCCACGTCGCCGGCCTCCGCGCCGATCAGGGCGCCGGCGGCCGCGCGGGTCCGCTCCGCCCAGTCCGCCGCCTGCTCGCGGGGATGCGACCAGGGGCTGACCTTGCACATGAGGCCCGCCTCGCCCGCGTCCCGCACGGCGCGGGGAAGGGGCGACCAGGCCGCCGCGTCGAGATACGCGATGTCCTGCGGGATCTCGAACAGGGCGCGCCGCGAGGGGAGGGCGGAGTCCGCCATGAGGGCGGTCCTTCCTACAGGATGAAGCGGCTCAGGTCGGCGTTCTGCGCCAAGCTCTCGACCCGTCCCCGCACGTAGGCGGCGTCGATCGTGACGCTCTCGCCCGAGCGGTCGGGCGCCGTGAAGGAGATCTCGTCGAGCACCCGCTCCAGCACCGTCTGGAGGCGGCGCGCGCCGATATTCTCGACCGAGGAGTTCACGTCCACCGCCACCCGGGCGAGCGCGTCCACGGCGTCGTCCGTGAAGGTCACGCTCACGCCCTCGGTCGCCATCAGGGCCACCGCCTGCTTGAGGAGGCTCGCCTCGGTCTCGGTGAGGATGCGCCGGAAATCGTCTACCGTCAGGGGCGCGAGCTCGACCCGGATCGGCAGCCGTCCCTGCAGCTCCGGCAGCAGGTCGGAGGGCTTCGAGACGTGGAAGGCGCCGCTCGCGATGAACAGGATGTGGTCGGTCTTCACCGGACCGTGCTTCGTCGCCACCGTGGTGCCCTCGATGAGCGGCAGCAGGTCGCGCTGCACGCCCTCGCGCGAGACGTCGGCGCCGCCGCGGCCCTCCCGGGCGCAGATCTTGTCGACCTCGTCCAGGAACACGATGCCGTTGTCCTGCACCTCGCGGATCGCCTCCTGGACGATGGAATCCTGGTCGAGGAGCTTGTCGGATTCCTCCGCCATCAGCGGCGCGTGGGCGTCCTTGACGGTGACCCGGCGGGGCTTGCCCTTCTGGCCGCCCAGCGCCTTGCCGAGCATGTCGCCGAGGTTGATCGCCCCCATGGCGGCGCCCGGCATGCCCGGGATCTCGAACATCGGCAGGCCCGCGGGCGCCCCCCCGGCGAGTTCGAGTTCGACCTCCTTGTCGTTGAGTTCGCCCGCCCGCAGGCGGCGGCGGAAACTGTCGCGGGTGGCCGGGCTCGCGGTCGGCCCGACGAGCGCGTCGAGGATACGCGCCTCGGCGGCGGCCTCCGCCTTGGCCTGGACCGAGTGGCGCTTCTCGTCGCGCTTGAGGCCGATCCCGACCTCCACCAGGTCGCGCACGATCTGCTCCACGTCGCGGCCGACATAGCCGACCTCGGTGAACTTGGTGGCCTCGACCTTCAGGAAGGGCGCGTTGGCGAGGCGCGCCAGCCGGCGCGAGATCTCGGTCTTGCCGCAGCCGGTCGGGCCGATCATCAGGATGTTCTTGGGCGCCACCTCCTCGCGCAGCGGGCCTTCGAGCTGCTGGCGCCGCCAGCGGTTGCGCAGCGCGATGGCGACCGCGCGCTTGGCGTCGGCCTGGCCCACGATGTAGCGGTCGAGTTCGGAGACGATCTCGCGGGGGGAGAAGGTGGTCATGGGTGTGTCCGGGAATGCGGCCGCCTGACGGCCGCGTGTCGTGTCGGGTGGTGACGGGCCGGCGGCTCAGGCCGCCTCCAGGGTCTCGATCACGAGGTTGCCGTTCGTGTAGACGCAGATCTCGGCGGCGATCGCCATGGAGCGACGGACGATCGCCTCGGCGTCGAGGTCCTGGTCCTCCAGGGCGCGGGCGGCCGCCAGCGCGTAGTTGCCGCCCGAGCCGATCGCCATGACGCCGCCCTCGGGCTCCAGGACGTCGCCGGAGCCGGAGAGCAGCAGCCCGACCTCGCGGTCGGCCACCAGCATCATCGCCTCCAGGCGGCGCAGGTAGCGGTCGGTGCGCCAGTCCTTGGTGAGTTCGACGCAGGCCCGGGTGAGCTGGCCCGGATACTGCTCCAGCTTGGCTTCGAGCCGCTCGAACAGCGTGAAGGCGTCGGCGGTGGCGCCCGCGAAGCCGCCGATCACCGCGCCCTTCGCGAGGCGGCGCACCTTGCGCGCGTTGCCCTTCACGATGGTCTGGCCGAGGCTGACCTGTCCGTCCCCGCCGATGACGACGCGCCCGCCCTTGCGCACCATCAGGATCGTCGTCGCGTGCATGCGGGGCACGCCCCCCGCCTCGTCGTTCGCCAAGGAAATCTCCCGCGCGGCTGCGTCGAAGCGTAGGTGGGGGTTCGGCGGGCGTTCGTCCACCGCGCCGCGCAGGCCGCCGGCGGCCGGATGATCTCGCGGACCGTCTTGCGCGGCCGTCCCTCGCGTCGCGCGATGCTGCGGACATCAATTCGTCCTCGGTCGATCGCGTGCCGCCCAGCTGCTCTTATCGTCTCTCCGACACCGCGTGATGGTCGACGCGCCCCTCGCGGGCGTCGCCCTCCGAGCAGAGGTTGCGCGAAACGGACGCGACTTCAAATTGTGAAACGATAGTTTTCAATCCATGGTTCGGGTCCGATCTCGAAACAGGGCGGGAGGAACGGCGAGATGACTCATGCGGCGGCGCGGCAACGATGTCATCGCAACGTCAGATAGGTTCTTCCGCTGCGGAACTACTGCATTCCCGAGGGGTTTGTAATAAGAACGTCACATTCGATGATGTAAGGACGGACTTGTCGAACCAGCGCGCGGTCTCGCCGTTCGCCGCCGCGGCTTCCGCCGGTTCGAGCCGATCCGGGGGTTGGCGGAGCGAAGCGATGGCGACCGCGCCACGGAGAGTCCGATGAGTGTCGCCCTAACCGTTCCAGGCATGCTGGCGAGGCCGGCGTCGGAGGCCGCGGTTCCTGGCAGCGACCTCACGAAGCTGTTCGAGGCGATCCTGCGCCGCGGCGATTCCGAGATGATCACCGTCCGGGAGCTGCTCGGCGGACTGGAGACGACAGCGTTCGGGATTCCGCTCGCGGCCCTGGCGGTCCCCGAGATCATCCCGATCCCGATTCCCGGCATCTCGCTCGTGATCTCGATCCCGACCGCGATCGTGGGCGCGCAGATGGTCGTTGCCCGTGACCGCATCTGGTTGCCCCCGTCGCTGCTCAACCGGCGGATTCCCGCAAAGCCCCTCAAGCGCGCCGTGCGGGCGATGCTCCCATTGCTCCGCCGGATCGACGGGATCACCCGGCCGCGCGGGGCGATGTTCTACAGCAAGACCGGCCAGCGCGTCGTCGGCGTGGCGGTCATCATCCTCGCGCTGCTCATCGCGCTGCCGATTCCCGGGACGAACGCGCCGCTGTCCCTCACCGTCCTGATCCTGGCGATCGGCCTGATCCGCCGGGACGGGTTGCTGATCGCTGCCGGTCTGGCGCTGACCGCCGTGTCGACGGCCCTGATGGCCGGCGCCGCCCTCGTGCTGACGGAGTGGCTCTTCGGCGCGCTTGCGGCCTGACCAGCCGGCCGAGGCCGCGGCGGCCGGGACCTGGGGCGTGCGTCACGCGGCATGTTCGAAGACCGACGCCAGGCGCGGCCTCCGGTTCCGCGGCGAGCCGTTCGGAGAGCATTTTCCGACGAAGCGGACACCGGTTCGTCGCAGACATTGCGGTGAGATCGACAACTTAAAACAGGGTTCGGTTGCAACTTGAACGAACCCTGTTCGAGCGTGTAACTGTCCAAGTGGAAGGACTTCAGAGACCATGAGCGCCACGACCGCCAACGCCGAAGACCCGTTCGCGATCCTGAGCGAGACGCTCGAGACGGCCGCGACGGCGCTGGACGTGCCGACCGCCCATGCCCGCGAATCGGCCCATCGCGCCGCCGACACGACCAAGCGGGTGGTGGGATCGGGCGTCTACTCGGTGAGCTACGCGCTCGCCTACGGTGCCGTGTTCGCGGCGACCTACGTCCACGACCTCATGCCGGGCGGTAGCGCGATCCAGCGGGGCTTCGCCGACGGGGCCCACGACGCGCTCACGGCCCGCTCCCTGCGCACGACGCTGAAGAAGGAGGCCGCCGCGGCGCCGGAGGCCCAGGCCGGTGACCCAGGGGCCGGGACGGCGCCGACGCAGGCCGCGCACGAGGCGCACCGTGCTTCCCTTCGCGACGCGGAGGGTGGCGAGGCGCGGCAGAAGGTCGACGCCATGGCGAGCCGGTTCGACGCCGAGCACTAGAGCGTCCTCCGACCGAGCGGTTGCCGGTTCGCCGCGATCAATGTCGCGAAGACGAAGAAATTGAGCAGGGATCGACGGCAACGCGATCGGCTCCTGCTCTCGTGCTCCAACGACGCGGATCCGGACGATGTCTTCCCTCGGCGCGAGTGGCGCCTCCAGGCTGATGCGGCCGGCCGGCCCCTCGGTGCGAATCCCCGGGCCGGATCGGTTCGTCGTCGGGAGCTCCGACTGGTTCGCGTCGCCCGCCCGCGTCGCCGAGTTTCTCCAGGTCACGCTGGCCTGCCCGGAGGCCGTGTCCGTCACGATCGACCGGGACGGGCGGGAGGCCGAGGTCCGGCACCGGCCGGGCGGCCGCGCCGCGATCGTCGCGGCCTATCGCGACCGGCCGGCCCAGCTCCCCGAGATCGACGTCGATCTCGGGGATCCCGTGGCCGGCGCGCGGCGCCAGCGCTCCTTCTTCCGGTACGGGCGTTTGGTGAGCGACTGGGTGCGCCAGGCGGAAACGCCCGGCCTCCTGCGGCTCCGGCATCCCGGACTGCGCGGCCGGCCGAATGTCTGGGACGCGATCGCCGCGGTTCTCGACGGCCTGCTCGGAATCCTCGCCTACCGCATCGACGGCATCGGCGGGAGCTTGACCGTCCGGTTCGATCCGACGCTCATCCACCCCCAGCAGGTCGTCCACGGCCTTCACCGGGCGGTCCGGGGCCGGGAGGGGAACGCCGTCCGCCCCCTGCTGCACCGGGTCGACCTCCCGGTGGCGGCCGCCTCGCTGGTGCTCTCGGGCGTGGCGACCTTCGCGGCGCCCGCCCTGCTTCCGGTCGGCACGGGCGTGATGCTCGCCACCGCGGTGCCGAGCTATCGGCGGGCCGCGCAGGTCGTGGTGCGGGAACGCCGCCTGGGCGTCGACGTCCTCGACGGCATCATCTTCACGACCTGCCTGTTCACCGGCGAGATCTTCGCCGGCGCGATGACGGCCTTCTTCCTCAGCGTCGGACGCACGCTCCTGCGCAGCACCCAGGCCCAATCGGAGCGGCTGCTCGTCGACGCGTTCGGCCGGCAGCCGAGCATCGTGCGGCTCGAGCGCGCGGACGGATCGACCGCCGAGGTCCCGATCGAGGCGGTGCAGGCCGGGGACACGATCGTCGTCGAGACCGGTGAGGCGGTGCCGGTAGACGGCATCGTGCAGTCCGGCGAAGGCATGCTGGACCAGCAGGCCCTCACCGGCGAGGCGGCCCCGGTCGAGCGCGGCGCCGAGGACCCGGTGCTCGCCGCGACGCTCCTGGTCGCGGGCCAGATCCGCGTCCGCGTCGAGCGCGCCGGACAGGAGACGACCGCGGGGAAGATCGCCGACATTCTCCGCCGGACCGTGTCCCACAAGCTCGAACTGCAATCCCGGGGCGAGGCGCTGGCCGATTCGATCGTCGTGCCGGCCCTCGGGCTCTCGGCGCTGGCCGGAGGCCTGCTCGGTCCGAGCGCGGCGCTCGCGGTGATCAATTCGGATCTGGGGACCGGCATCCGGATGGCCGCCCCGCTCGCTGTCGTCACCTCGCTGTCCGCCTGCATCCGCTCCGGCATCCTGGTGAAGGAGGGGCGCGCCCTGGAGGCGCTGCCGCGGGTGGACACGGTCGTGTTCGACAAGACCGGCACGCTCACCCGGTCGGTGCCGGAGGTCGGGGAGGTGGTGGCCTGCGGCGCTCAGGATCCCGCCGACCTGCTGCGCCTGGCGGCGGCGGCGGAGCAGAACTTCTCCCACCCGATCGCCCGCGCGATCGTCGAGCATTACCGCGCGGCGGGCGGCGGCCCCCTGCCGCTCCTCGACGCCTCGCAATACGCGCTCGGCTTCGGCCTGAGCGTGGCGATCGAGGGGCGACGCGTCAGGCTCGGCAGCCGCCGGTACATGGACCGCGAGGGGCTCGCCTTCCCGGACGCGTTCGACCGCGCCCTGGCCCCGCGGCGCGAGGCGGGCCATACGCTGATCTACATGGGCGTCGACGACGCGCCCGCCGGCGTCATCGACCTGCGTCCCTCGCAGCGGCCCGAGGCGGCCGACACGATGCAGCGCCTGCGCGCCGGCGGAGTCGAGGAGCTGATCATCCTGTCGGGCGACCACGACCGCCCGACCCGGACCCTCGCCGGCCAGCTCGGGATGGATCGCTACTTCGCGGAGGTTCTCCCCGAGGACAAGGCGTCGGTGATCGCCGGCCTGCAGAAGGAGGGGCGGCGGGTCTGCTTCGTCGGCGACGGCATCAACGACGCCCTGGCGCTCCGTCAGGCAGACGTGTCCGTCTCCCTGAGCGGCGCCGCGAGCATCGCGACCGACACGGCGCAGGTCGTGTTCCTCGAAGGCAACCTGCGCCGGATGGGCGAGCTGTTCGCCATCGCGCGCGACCTGCACGGCAACGTCGACCTGAGCTGGAAGCTCATCCGCGGCGCCAACGGCGTCTGCGTCGCCGGCGTGTTCCTGGCCGGGTTCAACATCTGGCACTCCGTCTTCTTCAACAACGCGTCCGCCCTCGGCGCCCTGGGGAACTCCCTGCGCCCGCTTCGGAGCCGGCGGGCGCGGCAAGGCCGCTGAATTGTCTTCGGTGACGGCCCGCGCGGGCCGTCCCTCTCGACGGAGGAACGACGCGCCGTGATCCTGACCTTCGCCCGCGGCGAGACCTGCCTGAACCCCCTCGACCGCGTCCCGGTGGAGGAGCGGCACGCGCGGCTCGTGAACGCCCTCTGGGTGGACCTCCTGTCGCCGACGCCCGAGGAATGCGCCCTCGTCACCGCGGCCCTGCGCGTGGAGTTGTTCAGCGCCGAGGAGCTCCAGGAGATCGAGGAGTCGAGCCGCATCTTCGTCGAGGAGGACGATCTCAACCTCATCTGCTGGCTGCCGTCCTTCGAGGCCGACGTCCCGGTCAACCTGCCGGTCGGCCTGATCGTGGATCACGAGCGGCTGATCAGCATGCGGCTCGGCGATTTCCACGCCTTCCGGACCTACACGGAGCCCCGGCGCCGCAGCGGGTTGCCGCGGGTCTCGACCTCGGCCGACATGCTGGTCGACCTCCTCGACACGATCATCGGGCAGCTCGCGAGCACGCTGCGCCTGGTCGAACAGGACCTCAACGCGCTGACGACCGAGATCTTCGCCGACGGCGACACGGGCCGCGCGCGGATCGGTCGGGCAACCGGCCTGCGCCGGCGGACGAGCTTCCGGGATCTCAAGTCGATCGTGCAGCGTCTCGGCAGGCGCAACGCGCTCGTCGCCAACCTGCGCGAATCGGCGGTCACGCTGTCGACGATCATCCCGTTCATCATCTCGAACGGGAAGTTTTGGGCCGGCCAAGATACGATCGCCAAGCTCCAGAGCATCGAGACCGATATCGCCTCCCTGCGCGACTACAACGGCCAGCTCGCGGCGGAGATCTCCTTCCTGCTCGACTCGACCATGGGTCTGATCACCATCGACGAGAACCAGAGCATGAAGTTCCTCGGCGTCGCCGCCCTGATCGTGGCCTTCATCTGACATGCCCAGCCTGATCGCGCACCGGCCCTCCCTCTCCGCGACCGCCGCGGCCGCCCCCGGCCTCACGGTGCGGCTCGCGGGGCTGAGCGTCATCCTGTCCGGACCGGTGACGGGCCGGCTCGGACGGGAGCCGGCTCTGTCGGATTTCCTGCATCGCTGCATGCGGCTCGACCGGTTGGAGTTCCTGCGCTTCGACCTCGGCGCGGCGACGATCGAGATGCGGTTCGGGGCGCCCGGTGCGGCGGGGGATCGGCTCCGCGCGCTCGCCCGCATCATGCGCGACGTGGGCACGCGGGAGGGGTTCGGCAGCTCGGCTTTCGTCCGCCACGTCTCCGAGCGGGTCTGGGAGGAGCCGGTCACCCTCTGGCGCTCCGGGCGGCTCCTGTCGACGTGGCGCCTGCGGTCCCTCGGCGGGGATCGGGTGCGGCTGTCCCACGCGGTGCTGCGGGACCCGGCGGCGCTCGCCATCGTCGCCGGTTTCCTCGATCGCAGGGGCGTGGTGACCGCGATCGACGGGGCCTCCGTCGCTCGCGGCTTCCTCGACATCCGCTGCGACCCGGCCGACCCGCAGAGCCTCCCGCGCCTCGTCGTGGAGGCGGAATCGGTGGAGGCGGTCCTGCGCCGCCGGTCGCCGGCCCCGCTCACGAATCCCGAAGGCGGGGCGCTCCTGCTCAACCTCAACCTCGCCGCCGCGATCGGGGCGGCGCTGGTCCCGCCGCTGCTCCCGGTGAGCGCCGCGACGCTGATCGCGGCGTCCTGGCCGGCCGCGCGGCAGGCGTGGCGCCAGCTCCGGCAGCGCCGGTCCGACGTGACGAGCGTGCTGACGGTGCTCTCGGTGCTGGCGCTCGTGAACGGCGACCACCTGCCCGCCGCCCTGATGCTGTGGCTCTTCCGGGCCTGGGACCTCCTCACGCGCCGCACCCTCCAGCGCGCCGAGGCGCAGGTCTTCGAGCGCCTCGCGCAGGCGGCCGGCGCCGAGCGGCGGATGCTGCGCGGCGCCGCCGACGCGGCGGCGAGGATCTTCGCCGAGGCGCCGCGCTCGCGGGCGGCCACGGCCTTCGCGGACTCGACGACGCCCCTCATGCTGTGCGTCGGCGCGTCGGCCCTGTTCAGCGGGGGGACGCCGCTCGCCCAGGCGGTGCTGCGGCCGGATTTCTTCAGCTCCGTCCTCGTGCATCGCCGCGTCGCCGCGGCCGAGATCGCCCTGCGGCTCGCCGCGCGGGGGATCGTCGTTCGCGATTTCAGGGCGCTCCTGGAGATCCGGGAGGCCGACGAGATCCTGCTCGACGACGGCGTCCGCTGGGATGGAGCGGGGCTCGCGCCGGGGGAATTCGGCCGCAGGATGGCCGAACTCGGGATCCGCGAGACGGTCCTGTTCCGGCCGGGTACCCAAGACGGCCCGGACGCTCTCGCGGTTGAGCTCGGCGCGACGCGCCACTTCGTCCGCAGCGCGGTCCACACGCCGGCCAGCTACCTCACGCAGCAGCGTTTCCTCGGTCACCGGGTCATCCACCTGCGGCCGGTGCATGGTGCGGATCCGCACGCCCAGTCCGACGTCCCGATCGCGGTCGGCGCGGCGTTCCTCGCCGAGACCGACGCGCCGATCGCCTTGTCCGAGCCGAGCCTGGAGCAGGTCTGCGAGATCATCGCCCTCGTCCGCTCGACGGAGGGGGAGGAGGTGTCGGTCAAGTCGGCGACGATCGCGCTCAACACGGTCCTGATCGTCGGCGCCGTCTATGCCGGGCTCTCGACGCTCGGGGTTGTTCTCGCCGGGAGCGCGGCAACGGCGTGCCTCTGGGTGGGACTCGAAGGGCGCAGGGCCCGGACGGCGCGGCGCCTCGCCGGGGGGGCGACGTGAGCCGAGAGCTCCTGTGCCGCTTGCCCGTGTCCTGGCCGCCGGGCTGCGACCGGCGCGCGCTCATCGATGCCAAGCTCGGCGACCACCTGGCCCTGTGGAGCGAGCGTCTGGCCCGGTTCCTCGTTCCGGGGCGCCCCGAGGCGACGTGGCGGTCCGATCGCGTCCTGGAGGTTCGCGCCGCCGCCGTCACGCTGTGGGCCGTCCTGACCGAGACGGAGGTGACGGTGTTCTGGGAGGCCCCGGCGGCGATCCGGCTGCTCATCGGCCAGAGCCGGCGCAAGGCCATGATCGAGTGTCTGGTCCAGGACTTGAACGGTCTGAGCACCGGCCGGCCCGCTCCCGCGGGAGCCGTTTCCACCGATGCGAGGACCGGTTCGGCCCCGACCACGCGCAGGCCCGCGGGACCGTGAGCGCGCGTCGGCCGCGATGAGGCGGGAAACCCGCACCCGGCCCCCGACCTGCGCGACGCGCGCGGGCGAGATCACGCGGCCACCCCGATGGCCGAGCGCCGGACGCCACCGCGCGGCTCCGCTCGCGTCTGGTCCCTTCGTCGGGCCACGCCCTACACCACCACGGTGATCGCCTGCGCGGCCCGGGTCAGCCCGGTATAGAGCCAGCGCCGCGCGTGCTCGCGGAAGGCGAAGGATTCGTCGAACAGCACCACCCGGTCCCATTGCGACCCCTGGGCCTTGTGCACGGTGAGCGCGTAGCCGTAGGTGAACTCGTCGCTCTCGCGCCGCAGGATCGCCGGGATCGGCTCGTCGCTGCCCTCGATCACCGCCCGGAGCACCCGGATGTCCTGCGGCCGGCGGCGCAGGGCCGGGTCGTCCTCCGGCACCACGTCGAGGCGCACGAGGTCGGGGCGGGGCGCGGCGCGCAAGGCCTGCACGGTCCAGGTCGAGCCGTTGAGGAGCCCCTTGGTGCGGTCGTTGCGCAGGCAGACCAGCTTCTCGCCCACCGCCGGCATCGGGTCGGTCTGGCCCATCAATTCGCGGATGCGGCCGTTGTAGAGCCGCCGGGTGCGGTTGAGCCCGACCAGCACCTGGTCGGCGGCGAGCACGGCCTCCGGGGTGATGCCGCGCCGGTTCACCACCGCGCTCGCCCCGTAGCGGCCGGTCTCCAGCCGCCCGCCCTTTCGCACCGCCATGGCGAGGCGGATGATCGGGTCGTCGGCGGCCTGGCGGTGGATCTCGGTCAGCATCACGTCGGGCTCGGCCTCGGTGAAGAAGCCGCCGCCCTTCACCGGCGGCAGCTGCGCCGGGTCGCCCAGCACCAGGACCGGCTTGCCGAAGGACAGGAGGTCGTTGCCGAGGTCGCCGTCCACCATCGAGCACTCGTCGATGACGATGAGCGCGGTCTTCGAGACCGGCCCGGTCCGGTTGAGGGTGAAGGCCGGGCCGCCCTCCTTGTCCTCGCGGGCGCGGTAGATGAGGCTGTGGATCGTCGCGGCGTCGTGGCAGCCGCGCTGGCGCATCACCGAGGCGGCCTTGCCCGTGTAGGCGGCGAACAGCACCCCGCCCTCCACGTCCTCGGCGACGCGGCGCGCCAGCGTGGTCTTGCCGGTGCCGGCGAAGCCGAACAGGCGGAAGACCTGCGGCTCCCCGGCCTTGAGCCAGGCCGAGACCGCCTGCAGGGCCGCCTCCTGCTGGGGAGAGAAGCGCGTCATCGCGGCCCGTCAGCGCGCCTTGCCGACCGTGCGCCGGGCCTGAAATTCCGGGGCCGGCGCCTCCTTGCGGCGCAGGAGGGCGCGGAACTCGTCGCGGCGCTCGTGGATCGAGGCGATGACGAGGCCCATCGGCACCCCGACATCGACCAGCACCGCCTCCGACAATTGCAGCGAGGCCTCGATCGTCTCCGGCACCGCGTCGTCGACGCCCATCTCGTAGAGCGCGGTGGCATGCCGGGCGTCCCGGGCGCGGGCCACGATGGTGAGATCCGGGCGCTCGGTGCGGGCCGCCGCCACCACCGCCTCGATGGAGCGCGGCGCGTCGAGGGTCACCACGAGGGCGCGGGCGGTCGCGATGCCGCAGCGGCGCAGCATCTCCGGATTGGCCGAATCGCCGAAGAAGACCGGATTGCCGAGGCGGCGCTGCTCGGTGACGCGGGCCGCGTCCATGTCGAGGGCGAGGTAGGGCACCTTGTGGCGGGCCAGCATCTCCCCGACGAGCCGCCCGACCCGGCCGTAGCCCGCCACGATCACCCGCCCCTGCTGTGTCTCGGGCGGCGGCTCGGCGGCCGCGGAGGCGAGCGCCCGGCCGGCGAAGCGCCCGCCCAGCCGCCGGGCGAGCGACGCCAGGAGCGGGATCATCACCATGGTCACCGTGGTGACGATCAGCGCCGCCTGTCCCAGCCCCTCGGGAACGAGCCCGGCGCCGAGCGCGCTGCCGATCAGCACGAAGGCGAACTCGCCCCCCGCCGACAGGAGCAGCGCCGTCTCGACCGCCACGGCGCGGGAGAGGCGCAGGGACCGCGCCACCGCCAGGATCACCGCCGCCTTGAGCAGGATCAACGCCAGCGACAGCCCGAGGATCGCGACGGGCGCGTGCAGGAGCTCGGCCGGATCGAGGTTCATGCCGACCGAGACGAAGAACACCCCCAGCAGCAGGCCCTTGAACGGGTCGATGGTCGCCTCGATGGCGCGGCGGTACTCGGTCTCGGCCAGCAGCAGCCCGGCCACGAAGGCGCCGAGCGTGGTCGAGAGCCCGCTCGCCGCCGCGACCAGGGCCGTCGCCACGATGACCAGGAGGCAGGCCGCCATGAACAATTCGGGGCTGCGGGTGCGGGCGACGAGCTGGAACAGCGGCCGCAGGCCGAGGCGCCCGACCCCGACGATCAGCGCGATCGCCACCGCGGCCTGGCCGAGCGCCAGGGCGAGGCCCGAGAGCGCGTCGCCGTCCTTGCGGCCGAGCACCGCGATGGCGAAGAGCACGGGCGCCACCGCGAGGTCCTGGAACAGCAGCACCGCGAAGCTCGCCCGGCCCGGCGGCGTGTTGAGCCGCTTCTGCTCGGCAAGGACCGGCAGCACGATGGCGGTCGAGGAGAGCGCGAGCGCGAGCCCGACCAGGGCCGCAGCGGTGGGCGGGATGCCCAGCGCCAGCAGCAGGCCGCCGAGCACGAGGCTCGACACCCCGACCTGCAGCGAGCCGAGACCGAAGACCAGCCGCCGCAGGATCCGCAGGCGCTCCCAGGACAGTTCCACCCCGATCATGAACATCAGGAAGATCACGCCGAGCTCCGCGAGGTGGGAGAACTCGGCGCGGTTGCCGATCGTCACGTTCGCGAGCCAGGGGGCGCTCGGGGTGAGGCGCCCCAGCCCCGAGGGGCCGAGCAGCACGCCCGCGCCAATGAAGCCGAGCACCGGGCTGATGCGCAGGCGGTGGAACACCGGAACCACCAGGCCCGCCGTGACCAGGAACAGGATGGCTTCCTTGTAGGAGGAGCCGGCGACGACTGGATCGGTCATCGGGGCGGCGAATCTCGCGCGAAGGGTTGCGGGGGTGGCCCATCTTGGGGAGGCGGGCCGCTGGGGCAAGCGGAAACGGACGGTGGGGCAACGATTCGAGCGGTTCGCGCCGGCCCCGAAACTGTGCGAATGACGCGGGGATGACGGGTTTCACGGGACACAGGCTGCGGCGCTGCCGCGACCTTTGGGGGACATGCACCCTGCACGAGGCGCTGCCGGCCGTGCGGGTCCTGGAGGACGTGCTCTATCGTCCGGCCGGCGGGACGGCGCCGCACGGCCTGTTCGCGGCGGGACGGCGGATCGACGCCGCGGGGGAGGCCCCGCCCGACGGGCCCTCCGACGTCGAGGCGGCGCCCGAGGGCACCTACCTGTTCGTCCCGGCGCTGGCGCCTCATTACGGTCACTTCATCACCGACACGCTCGCGCATCTCTGGCCGCTCGTCGGCTGGCAGGGCGAGCGGCCGCGCCTCGTCACCCTGGCGCCGTCGGCGCCCGCGGGGGCCGATTACGTCGGCGTGATCCTGGAACGCCTCGGCTTCGGGCCGGGCGAGGTGCTGCATTTCGACCGGCCCGTGCGGCTGCCCCGCCTCGTGCTGCCGGATCCCGCCTTCCGGGAGCGGGCCTTCGTGCACGGCATCTACGGGGCGCTCTGCCGGGAGGTCGGGCGTCCCTTCTGGGGCGACGCGCAGGCCGAGCGGCCCGTCTACCTGACGAAGACGCGCCTGCCCTCTGGCATCGCCCGCATCGCCAACGAGGCGGGGATCGTCGAGGAACTCGATCGGCGCGGGGTCGAGATCGTCGCGCCCGAGACCCTGCCCTTCGTCGAGCAGGTCCGGCTCCTGTCGACCCGGCGGATCGTGCTCGGCTCGACCGGCTCGGCCTTCCACACCACCGTCTTCGCCTGCCCGGGCCGGCGCGTGCTCGGCCTCAACTGGACCTGGAAGCTCCACGCCAATTTCGCGCTGCTCGACGCGGTCACCGGCACGGCGGGACGCTACTACTTCCCGCTCGGGACCCGCTACGGGACGGCCGAGGCCTTCCATTTCGGCTGGCAGGTGCGGGACCCGCGCGCGGTCGCGGCCGAACTCCTGGCGCGCGCGGAGGCGTTCGACCGCCTCGACGAGATCGATGCCGCCGACGAGGCCGCGGACAGGACTCTGATCGGGCGGGCGCGGGCGATGATGGAGGAGCTGCGCTGGCAGCTCTCTCGCGGCCTGCGGGCGGCGGCGGGCCGGCCGGGGTCGTAGCGACCCGGCCGATGCCAGACCCCTTCGGGACGAGGCGCGCGCGTCGTCCGACGGTGCGACGCTAATCCAGCGTCGCCAGCGCCGCCTCCAGGTCCGCGATCAGGTCGTCCGGATGCTCGATGCCGATCGAGACCCGGATCGTGGCATCGGTGACGCCGAGCCGGTCGCGCACGGCCTTGGGCACGCCCGAATGGGTGGTCGAGGCCGGGTGGCTCGCGAGCGATTCGGTGCCGCCGAGGCTCACCGCCAGCTTGAACAGCTGGAGCGCGTTCAGCACCCGGAAGGCCTCCGCCTCGCCTCCCGCGACGTCGAACGAGAAGGTCGAGCCGGGGGCCGCGCATTGCCTGTCGTAGACCGCCGCCGCGGGCGAGCCCGGCGGCAGATCGGCGAGGTGGTGGAGGCGCGTCACCCGCGGGTGCGCCCGCAGCATGGCCGCCACCGCCTCGCCGTTGCGGTTGGCCGCGCTCATGCGCAGCGACAGCGTTTCCAACGAGCGCCCCAGCATCCAGCAGGAATGCGGGTCGAGCTGCGTGCCGATGGCCGAGCGCAGGAGCCGCACCGGCCGCATCCGCGCCGTCGATCCGAGCGCCGCTCCGGCGATCAGGTCGGAATGGCCGCCCACGTACTTGGTGAGCGAGTAGACCGAGATGTCGGCCCCATGGCGCAAGGGGTGCTGGAAGAGCGGGCCGAGCAGGGTGTTGTCGCAGATCACGACCGGTGGCTCCCCGCCCTGGGCGGCTCCGATCTCGTCCGCGACCGTCCGCACCAGCGCGAGGTCGACGAGGGTGTTGAGGGGATTGGAGGGCGTCTCGACCATCACCACGCTGACGCGGCCCGCCGCCCGCGCCGCCGCGGCGGCCTCCCGCACCGAGGCCGGGTCGGTGCCGTTCTGGAACCCGAAGGCCGCGATCCCGAAGCCCGACAGCGTCTTGGCGATCAGCGTCTCGGTGCCGCCGTAGAGGGGCTGGGAATGCAGGATCGCGTCGCCCGGCCGCGCGGAGGCGAGGATCGTGGTGGCGATCGCCGCCATGCCCGACGAGAACAGGAGCGCGCTCTCCGCCTCCTCGAACACCGCGAGGCGGTCCTCCACGATCTCGCTGTTGGGGTGGTTGAAGCGCGAGTAGACGAGGCCGGCCGCCTCGCCCTTGGGCGGCTCGCGCCGTCCCGACACGTAGTCGAAGAAGGCCTTGCCGTGCTCGGCCGACGTGAAGACGAAGGTCGAGGTCAGGAACACCGGTGGCTTCACCGCGCCCTCCGACAGGGCCGGGTCGTAGCCGTAGCCGAGCATCAGCGTCTCGGGGTGGAGGCGGCGATTGCCGAGGCGGTCCTTGTGGTAGCGGTCGTCCGACATGCGGGGCCCTCGCTGGATCTCACCGGCATCGGCGCGGCGAGCGCCGATTCCCGCCGGCATCATACGGCAGGGAGACCGTTCCGCCGCGTCGCGGCGCGAAACCGGTGCGCAACGGCACATTGCGACCGAAGAGCGCGCGTACCGGAGGTCGCGCACGGCCAAATTTCGGCGCATTAGCATTGCAGGCTTGGGTTGAGATACCGTTGACGCGGCCGCCCCGGCGCCCGCGCGAGGACGCTCGATGCTGCTGAGAACGCCCCCGGACCGGATCGTCGCGCGCGAGCGGCGGGCCTGGAGCGACGAGACGGCCGCCTGGAAGCAGAGGCGTGCGGTCGAGAAGGGCTACCGCATCCGCTGGGGCTACGTGGGCATCGCCTACCTGGTCGAGGCGCTGGTGATCTGCACCTCGCTCGCGGGCGCGTGGTTCTTCGCCGAGACCTACGCCGACCGCAGCGACCAGAGCTTCTGGTTCATGCTGCTCGCGCCGATCGTCTACGCGGCGATCGAGCTCTGCCGCGTGCCGCTCGGCATCCTGATCCGCGTCCAGCGCGACGGGCTGATCAAGGGCCTGGCGGTGATCGGCATCCTCATGGCGGCGGGCGTGACCACGAAGTCGGTGTCCCAGCTCGGCGAGATGATGTTCCATCCCCGCCTCGCCGAGGCCTCGAAGACGCGCTCCGTGCTGAGCGAGGCGCAGGCGGACCGCGCCAGCCTCGACACGCGGATCGCCCAGGCCGATGCCCGTGTCGCCCAGTACACGGCCGAGGCGCAGGCCCTGGAGAAGCGGGCGAGCGAGAACGCCGCCCAGCTCGCCGGCCTCCCGGGCCAGCGCTGCGAGCGGCTCTCGGGCACCAACAGCCGCGGCAAGCACTACAACTACCTGCGCTGCGTCACCGACCCGCGCACCGCCACGATCGCCGGCAGCCTGAAGAGCGCGGGCGACGAGCGGGCGGTCAATGCCCGCAACCTCGCGGAGGCCCGCACGGCCCGCGCCGCGCTGGACCGCGGCGCGGCGGACCGGCGCGTGACCGAGGCCGAGGTGGCCTACCGGGACGCGGTGCGGCGCTCGCAGCTCCACTCCTTCACGGCGATGGTCTACGGCATCGACCCGATCGAGGTCTCCGACCAGCAGGTCCACGCCTTCCTGCGGATCTTCGTCTTCGCGCCCGCGGTCTGCGCGGCCTTCGCCTCCACGCTGCTCGCCCTCTGCGCCGTGCAGGTGCGGCGGACCTACCAGGACGAGGACGATCTCGGCGCCGGGCTCAACGAGGAGGCGGTGCCGCTCCTCCTCAACCAGCTCGCCGAGAGCGCGGGCCAGATCAACGACGCCCAGCGCGCGGTGCGCGAGGCGATCGCCTCGGGCGCGGCGATCCCCCTCGACCAGCGCCGGCCGCAGGGGATGCCGGGCCCGACCCGGGATGACGACCGCATCGAGAGGCCGAGATCGTGACCTATCTGGCGCCCGGCAGCCCCGAGAACGTCGTCCTCGCTCAGCACGTGAACGGCCGCCTGCGCGCGGAGGCCCGGGCCCTGGCGGCGCGGGCCTTCCTGTTCCGGGCGCTCGGCCTCGGCGCCTTCGCGGCGCTGGCCGGCCTCGGGGCGGGCGCGGCCTTCTACGGCTACGCCAGCATGCACGAGGTGCAGGGCGCCGCCGACAAGCTCGCGGCGGCCCTGACCACGGCGCTCGGCGACGTGACGCTCAAGACGAAGGGCGAGGTCACGCTCACCGACAACACCCTGAAGATCGAGGGCGGCCTGCCGGCGCGGGAAGCCAAGCCCGACGTCGCCGCGATGACGTCCAACCAGGGGAAGTCCGAGGTCTCGTCCGGTGCCGCGATCCGCACCAGCTACACGGTGTTCAAGACCGTGCCCTATCTCGACGGCTCGATCGTCACCGGCTGGAACTTCAAGGCGGGCGACGCGAGCAAGCCCGAGAAGCAGTACTGCTACGTGACCCGGCCCCAGACCTACGGCGACGGCACCACCTCGAATCAGACGACCGTGGCGCTCGACGGCCAGGTGCTGCCGCAGCCGGCCAGCTCGGAGGTCAATTTCGCGCTGGTGGCGAAGAACTGCGTCTGGTTCGATCCCGCGAAGATGTGAATCGCACGCGCTCGCAGGGCATCGCCGTCGCTGGAGGATTTCGGGCAAACCGTTCCGAGGATCATGGCGCCGGGAACCCCTCTCCGAGTGGGCTGGGTTCCGCTCTCGAATGGTCGCCGAGCCTCTGGCCTGGGATCGTAAATTCGAGATGGTCAACGGCCCCGTCGATCTCGGGCCTGCCCGAAATCGAATCGGCGCGTCAGCACCCTGGGTTTTTGGCAGGAGGTGACGCAGCACGAGGAGCCACCGACGGGTATGGGCTGCGTCTCGGCCCCATTCCGGCCGAAAAGAGAGGGTCATCACTCCCGTGTCTTGACGCGGGGGGGGCGGGTGCGCGGGATGATGGCCGCCATGTGGTGCCTCCTGCTCCTCGGGATAGCGTGGGCCAATCCCTTGGGACCGTGCAGGGATGTCCCACCGGAGGCACTCCTGAAACCCGTCGTTCAGGCCGTCGACGCCTATGGCCGCCGCCAGCGGCCGACCGCCCTCATGGTTGTCCACGACGATCGCGTCGTCGCGCGCTGGGGCGATGTCTCATCGAGGGCCAACGTCCGATCGGTTCGCAAAAGCCTCCTCAGCGCGCTGATCGGCATCGCGGTGTCCGAGGGACGCCTGACCCTCGATCACACCATCGCCGGTCTGGGCATCGACGACCGTCCTGGCCCTCTCATGGCGGCGGAGAAGCGGGCGACGGTCGCCGATCTTCTGGCGGCCCGATCGGAGTTCTTCCTGCAGGCGGACACCCCGCCGGCCGAGGCGGCCCATCGGGAAGCCGCCGAGTTCCTGGCACGGCGCCTGTCGGGCGCGCCCTGAGAGCCGCGGGGCATGGCCCTCAGCCGAGCAGCGCCAGGATCCTCTCCACCGCCTCGTCGGGGCTGAGGCGCTCGGTCTCGACCCGCAGGTCCGGGGCGCTCGGCGCCTCGTACGGGGAGTCGATCCCGGTGAGGCGGGGGATCTCGCCCGCCCGTGCCCGCCGGTAGAGGCCCTTCGGGTCGCGCTTCTCGCAGGTCGCCAGGGAGGCCTCGACGTGGATCTCGTGGAAGGGCAGGCCGCGGGCGAGGCGCCGCGCCTCCGCCCGTTCCCGCCGGAAGGGCGAGATCAGCGCCACGATCACGATGAGCCCCGCGTCGGCCATCAGGAAGGCCACCTCGGCGGTCCGGCGCATGTTCTCCACGCGGTCCGCGTCCGAGAAGCCGAGGTCGCGGTTGAGCCCCGTCCGCAGCACGTCCCCGTCGAGGATCGCGCTCGGCCGCCCCGCGGCCGAGAGGCGGTCCCGCAGTCGCACCGCGAGCGTGGACTTTCCCGCTCCCGACAATCCGGTCAGCCACAGGATGGCGCCTGGTCGAGGATCCGGATCGTTCTGCGCCGCATCGGATATCATCTGGGCGCGTCGCGAGAGGGGGAGGATGGCTGAACGGTGCATCACTGATGGTTCGTTGGCAACGATACAGCTAGGCGCTTCCCCGGAGTGGGTCAACAGCTCAGCTGTTTCCCTTCTGCATCGGATTGTCCGGAAACGCGGTGTCGAGCCGTGGCTTCATCCGACCGGTCCTGCGTGAGGACCCCAGGGCAGCCGACTGTCATCCCTGTCGAGGGGCACTGAAATCAACTATTTTAATAGACGGTAAGCTAGGATCGATCAGTCGCCGCGGTCAAGAGCGTCGCCACCCGCGCCCCGAGTTCCGTCGAGGGGAAGGGCTTCTCCAGCACCGCGTAGGCGTGCGGGATATGGGCCGCCTCCGCGTGGCCGGTGACGATGAGGAAGGGCATCTCCGGCCAGCGGTCGCGCACCGCCTCGGCGAGGTCGAGCCCGGTCATGCCGGGCATCGCGAGGTCGGCGACGACGAGGTCGAAGGGCTCGGCCTCCAGTTCCGCGAGCGCCGCCTCGGCCCCCGGCACCTCGACGGCGTCGTGGCCGAAGCCGCTGAGGAACGAGGCCGTCACGTGCCGCACCTGCGGGTCGTCGTCGACCACCAGGATGCGGGCGCGCCGCCGCAGGGGCACCGCGCCGGTCCCGCCGGCCTCCGGGGTCTCGACCGGCTCGTGGGAGCGCGGCAGGTAGAGGTCGACCCGCGTGCCCCGCCCGACCGCGCTGTCGATGCGGATGGTGCCGCCCGATTGCTGAAGCAGGCTGAACACCATGGCGAGGCCCAGGCCCGTGCCCTGCCCCTGCGCCTTGGTGGTGAAGAAGGGCTCGAACACCCGGCTGAGGATCTCCGGCGGGATGCCGGTGCCGGTGTCGGTGATCGAGACCACCGCGTAATCCCCGTCCGGCAGGTCCGGATCGGGGCTCTCGCGCACCGACACGTTGCGGCTGGCGAGGGTCACGACACCGCCATCCGGCATCGCGTCGCGGCCGTTGATGCAGAGATTGAGGATCGCGAGTTCGAGCTGCTCGGGATCCACCCGCGCCGGCCAGAGGTCGGGCGCGAGATCGTGGTCGACCTGCACGAAGCCGCCGAGACTGCGGCCGAGGAGGTCGTCCATGCCGCGGATCACGCCGTTGAGGTCGACCACGCGGGCCTGCAACTCGCGCTGGCGGCTGAAGCTCAGCAGGCGCTTCGTCAGCGCGGCGCCGCGCTGCGCGGCCTGCGAGGCGTTCGTCATCAGCCGGGTGAGGCGCGCGTCGCCCGACACTTTCGGCAGGGCGAGTTCCAGGCTGCCCATGATCGCGGTGAGCAGGTTGTTGAAGTCGTGGGCCACGCCGCCCGCGAGCGTGCCGAGCGCCTGCATCTTGTCGGCCTGCCGCAGGCGGGCCTCCAGCTGCTTCTGCTCGGTGATGTCCCGCTCGATCGTCGCGAGATGCGCGAGAGTGCCCGACGCGTCGCGGATCGGCACCCGCACCACCTGGGTCCAGGTCGGGGCGGCGGCGGGGCCGCCGGTAACGGTGGTCTCGGTGGGCTGCGGGCCCGCCGCCGCCTCGCGGTCCGCCGCCTCGACCTCGGCGGCGATCGCCGGCTCGAGGAAGTCGCGCTCGGGCCGGCCGAGGCAGGAGGCCACGTCGGTGCCCAGGCGCGCCGCCTTTGCGGCGTTGAGGCGCACGAAGCGGCCCGCCGCGTCCTTGAACGCGATGGCGTCGCCCGCGTGATCGAGGAGCCCCCGCAGGAGGGCGCGTTCGGTGGCGAGGTCGCGGCCGAGCCGGTGGCGCTCGTAGGCGGCCCGCACCGCACTGCGCAGCAGGGCCGGGTCCCAGGGCTTCGTCACGTAGCCGGTGATGCCGCCGCTGTTGAGGGCCGAGGTCACCGCCGAGAGGTCCGCGTAGCCGGTGAGCAGAATCGCCTGCGCGTCGCTGATCGCGCGCGCGCGCGCCAGCAGGGCGTCGCCGGTCATGCCCGGCATCCGCTGGTCGGAGACGATCACGGCGACGTCCGGCTCGGCGGCGAGCAGCGCGAGCGCGTCGGACGGCCGGCTCGCCGTCAGGATCCGGTACTCGTCCTCGAGCAGGTCTTCGAGCGCGACGAGGATGTCCGGTTCGTCATCGACCGCGAGGATCGTGCCCCGCGCGGCATCCCTGTCCATGCCCCACCGCTGGTTCGCTTCGTCCGCGGTCATGTGGTCCGCCGCGGAATGCTGATCACGAAGCACGCGCCGCCACCGGGCGCCGTTTCGACCGAGATGGTGCCGCTATGCGCCTGGACAACGCTGTACGCAATGGCGAGGCCCAATCCGGTGCCGGAGCCGACCGGCTTCGTGGTGAAGAAGGGCTCGAAGATCCGCTCCCGCAGCGCCTCGGGCACGCCCGGGCCGGTGTCGCTGATCCGGATGACGTCGAACCCGTCCTCGCTCCCCGTCGCGACGGTGATGCGGCCCTCCCCGGGTATCGCGTCCGCGGCGTTGCCGATGACGTTCATCACCACCTGGTTGAGCAGGGCGGGCGTGCAGCGGATCTCGGGCTCGCCCGCGAAGCGGCGCTCGACCGTGATGCGCGTGCCCAGCTTGTGCTGGAGGAGAGCCAGCACCGTGTCGATCGCGTCCGGCACGTTGACGCTCTGCATCTCGCCCTCGTCGAGGCGCGAGAACTTCCGGAGGTTGACGACGAGATCCTGGATCCGCCCGAGGCCGAGCCGCATCGACCCGACCCGGTCGCGGGCCTTGGCGAGGGCGCGCCGCGCCGGCTCCGGCAGTGCCTCGACGTGCCCCGCCACCTCGCCGATCAGCCGCTCGACGGTGCCCTGGTGGGCGAGGATGAAGGCCAGCGGATTGTTGATCTCGTGGGCGATGCCGGCGACCAATTCGCCGAGGGAGGCCATCTTGGCCGCCTGGACCAGCTTGGCCTGGGCGTCCTTCAACTGGCGGTTGGCGTCCGCGAGGTCGCGGTTGGCCTGTTCCAAAGCACCGGCGAGGGCGGCCCGCGCCTCGGCCGCCGCGGCCTCGGCCTGGGCGCGCTCCACCGCGCGCTCGTGCTGGCGCAGCTCGTCGGCGACGCGGCGGTTGTCCTCGTCCAGGAGCTTGCGGCGCACCAGGGTGCGGACGCGGATCGCCAGCACCTCTCCCTCGGCGCCCTTGGGCACTACGTCGTCGACGCCCGCCGCGAAGGCGCGGACCAGCAGGTCCTTGCCGGCCGCCGCGGCGCTGCCGATCCCGACGAGGTAGAAGCCGTGCGCCCCGGCCGGCTCCCCCCGCAGCGCGGCGATCCGCCGGCACAGCTCGATCGCGTCGTAGGAGGCGGACAGGAGGTCGACCGTCACGCAGTCGAAGGCGGCGTCGGGCACGGCGAGCGCCGCGAGCGCCTCCTCGGCGCCCCCGGCCGCGACCACCGCGTGACCCTCCTGGCCGAACAGCCCCGCCAGGTAGGTCCGGTAGGTCGCGCTCGGGTCGACGACGAGGATCCGGGCCCGCCGGAACGCCCCGTGCGCCGTGTCCTGGGGACCCGCCGCGCCGCGCTCGCGCAGCAGCGCCCGGATGCGCAGGACGAGGAGGTCCCGGTCGGCGGATTTCGGCACGTAGGCGTCGGCGCCGCTCTCCAGCCCCTGGCGCTCCAGGTCGCGTCCCTGCGCCTCGGTGAGCATGAGCACCGGCGTGGCGCGGGTGCGCAGCGACAGGCGCATCTGGCGGGTCAGTTCGTCGCCGTTGATGCCCGGCAGGTGATAGTCGGCGACGACGAGGTCGGGCAGGCCCTGGTTCAGCGCGTCGAGGGCGGCCTCCGCGGTCGCGCAGCGCGTCACCGAGAAGCCGCTTCCTTCGAGGAGCAGCCGCAATTGCAGGGCCTGGGTCTCCGAATCCTCCACCAGGAGGATGCGGGCCGGGGCCGGGGGGGTGATCGGGGCGGGAGCGCTCATCGCGACGGCCCCGGCTGCAGCGCCCGCATCAGGCGCGGGGCAACGAGGTCGAGGGGCAGGACCGCGGACGCGGCCTGCAGGCGCACGGCGGCGGCCGGCATGCCGTAGACGACGGCGGAACTCTCGTGCTCGGCGATGGTGAGGGCGCCCGCCCGGCGCATGTCGAGGAGGCCCGCCGCCCCGTCCTCGCCCATGCCGGTGAGCAGGATGCCGAGCGCCCGGGGGCCGGCGTGGCGGGCGAGCGACCGGAACAGGGCGGTCGCGGAGGGACGCTGGCCGCCGACCGGCGGGTCGTCCGAGAGGGCGAGCAGCCCTCCGGGCCCGAGTTCGAGGTGGCGGTCGCCGGGCGCGACGTAGACGTGGCCGGGCAGCGGCCGCGCGCCCTCCTGCGCCAGGAGGACGGTGAGCGGGACGACGCCGTTCAGCCAGGTGGCGAAGCCGTCCATGAAAGCCGCGCCCATGTGCTGGACGACGAGGATCGGGGCCGGGAAATCGGCCGGCAGGGCGCCGAGGAGCCGCGCGAAGGCGGGCGGCCCGCCCGTGGAGGCGGCGACGGCGACGAGGTTCGGCGGGGTGCCGGCGGTCTCGGCCCGGATCGCGGGATCGGGCAGGGGAGGGCGCTCGCGCTCGGCGCCGATGGGCCGGCGGCGGATCACCGGCACCTCGCTCATGATGCGCAGCTGCGTGCAGATCTCGTCCGCCACCGCCGCGTAGGCCCGGTGCCCGGTGCCGACCGGCTTCTCGACGACGCTGAGCGCTCCGGCGCGCAGGGCGTTCATGGAGATCTTGAGCGAGGAATCCTCGATCGCGTCGGCGATGACCACGATCGGGGTCGGCCGCTCGGCCATGATCCGCCGGGTCGTCTCCAGCCCGTCGATTCCGGGCAGGCGGATGTCCATCGAGATCACGTCCGGCTGGACGCGGTGGATCTCACGCAGCGCCTCCTCCCCGGAGGTGACGGCGGCCACCAGGGCGAGGCGCGGGTCGCGGCTGACGATGTGGGCGAGGAGCTGGCGCACGACCAGGGAATCCTCGACCAGCATCACGCGCACGGGAGCGGTCATGGCGCCCTCCGGAGGGGCGCGCGGGCTTCCGTCGCGAAGGCTTGCCGGTTCACACTTCGGGTCGCGCGCATGCCCTCTCCCCGCGTGCGGGGAGAGGGTCGAGCCCCCCGCGGCGAAGCCGTGCCAGGGGGCGAGACGAGGCGGCGCACCGATCGCGAAGCGATCGGCCCGACGGTGAGGGGGCGCTCCCGGAGGAGCCACGTCCGGAAGCGCCCCCTCACCCTCGCCCTTCGGGCTTGCTGCGCCCCCGACAAGGGGGACGCAGCCCTCTCCCCGCACGCGGGGAGAGGAGAAACCCGCGCCTCATCCGGAAACACGCGAACGAGTATGCCCGCAGAGGCGGGAGGGTTGTGCCGCGCGCCGAGGCGGAACCGGATCGGGAGGGCGAGGTGGGCGGGAGCGGTCACAGGAGCTGGCCGATCGTGTCGAGGAGTTCGCGCTGATCGAATTTCTGCTTGGTGATGTAGGCGTCGGCGCCGAGATCGAGGCCGCGGCGGATATCCGCGGGGTCGCCGCGGGAGGTCATCAGGATCACCGGCAGGCGCGTCAAGGTCGGGTCCGCCTTGATCGCCTGGAGGAGCCCGAAGCCGTCGAGGCGCGGCATCTCCACATCCGCCACCACGAGGTCGACCTCGTGGTGGTCGCGCCGGAGGCGATCGAGCCCGTCCTGGCCGTCCACGCAGACGAAGACGCGGTAGCCCTGCGCCTCCAGGATGCTCTTCTCCAGGGTGCGCGTTGTGATGGAATCATCGACGACCAGGATCGTATGCCGCCGGGGCGCGGACGGGGCCGACGGGGGCTCCGCGAGGGCGGGCGCGGCGCGGCCCGCCGTCTCTGCGGCCCGGGCGACGAGGGCGGCGGGGTCGAGGACCAGGGCGGGGGTCTCGCCGCTCAGCAGCACGGTGCCGGCGAACAGGCCCGTTTCTCCCCCGATCGGCGGCGGGGGGCCGACGAGGCTCGCGCGCACGTCGAGAAGGCGGTCCACGGCCGCGAAGCAGTGATCGGTGCCGCTGCGCAGGAGCACCCCGCGCACGTGGCCGTCCTCGGCGGGCAGGGGAGCGGGGGCGCCGAGCAGCCCGGCGAGGGGCACCACCGGCACCACCGCGTCGCGGCCGTCGATCCGCAGCCGGGCCGAGGGCACGCCGCCGGCCGGCGCGATCCCGGCGACGGGCAGGCGCAGGAGCCGCGCCGCGGCGCCGCTCGGGAGCGCGTAGACCTGTCCGCCCGCCTCGACGAGGAGGAGCGGCCGGCGGGCGGCCGAGAGCGGCACCACGATCACGATCTCGGCCCCGTGGGGCGAGGCCCGGCGCAGGCGCGCCCGCCCGCGCAACCGCGCCGCCGCCTCGGCGACGACCGAGAGCCCGACCCCGCGTCCCGACAGGCGGTCGACCCGCGCCGCGGTGGAGAAGCCCGGCGCGAAGACGAGGGCGAGCGCCTCGCGGGTCGTGAGTCGCGCGTCGGGGGCGATCAGGCCCTGGCGCCGGGCGGTCTCGACGATCCGGGCGACGTCCGGCCCGCGCCCGTCGTCGCGCACGCTGAGCACGAGGTCTCCACCCCGCACCGCGAGCGACAGCGTGACGGAGAGCGCCTCGGGCTTGCCCTGGGCGCGCCGCTCCTCCGCCGGTTCCGCCCCGTGGCTGACCGCGTTGCGCAGGAGGTGCAGGACCGGATCCTTGAGTTCCTGGAGCAGGCTGCGGTCGATCGGGACGTCGAGGCCCTGGAGCGTGACCTCGACGGGCAGTCCGGCTTCGCGGGCGATCTCCCGCACCATGCGGCCGTAGCCGCCGAACACCGTCTCGGCCGGCACCAGGAGCAGCCGGTCGGCGCGCTCGCGCAGGCGCCGCGCCGCCGCCTCGACGCCGCCGGCCGCGCGGTGCTGGTCGCGGGTGAGGGAGGAGACGCCGCGGATCATCTCGCGCGCCTCGCCGTCGAGCCGGCGCACGAGAGCGAGGGTCGCGTCGAGCAGGGCCGCCGCGGGATCGCCCGCCTCGCGCAGGCGCCGGGCCAGGGTGGCGACCTCGCCGGAGCGCTCGCGCAGAGCGTCGGCGCTGCGGCGCAGGGCGCGGCCGCTCGCGTCCAGGGCCCCGAGGCGGCCCGCGACCTCGTCGTGGCCCTGGAGCGCGAGCGAGAGGCCGTGCACGGCCCGCGACAGGTCCTCGACATCCTCGCCCGGGATGCGCAGGACCGCGGCGGAGGGCTCCTGCGCCGGCGCCTGATCCTGCACGGCCGCAGGGGCAGGTGATGGGGCAGGCGACGGGGCAGGCGACGGGGCAGGCGATGCGGCGGGCGAGGGGGAAGGCTTCGGGACCGGACGCGGCTGAGCCCGCTCGGCCCCCAGCGCCCGGTCCAGGGCCGCGGCGGCGTCCTCGGGCAGCGGCGGGTCGGGCGTCTCGGCGAGCCCCGCCGCCATGCCCTCGATCCGGTCGAGGGCCAGGGTGACGGCCGCGAGCGTCCCCGCGTCGAGGGGATGGGCGCCCTCCACGATGCGGTCGAACAGGGTCTCGAGCCGGTGCGCGATGTCCTCGATCGCCGGGAGGTCGACGGCCCGCGCCGCGCCCTTGAGGCTGTGGGCGCGCCGGAAGACGTCGTTCCAGTCCGGGCTGCGCCCCTCCCGCGCGGCCGTGAGCGCGGCGCGGATCGCCCCGAGATGCTCCCGGTGCTCGGCCTCGAAGGCCGCGAGCAGCATGGCGCGGATGTCCATCGGCCCCTCCCTCTCAGGCCGCCGGCATGCGCGGCGCGCTCACAGCCGGTACCGCCCGGCGAGGGTGGTGAGGGCCTGGGCGAGCTCGCTCAGGTTCGCCGCCGCGGTCTCGACCTGACGGGTGCCGGCGGCGGTCTGCTGGCTCGCCTGCCGGATGTTTTGCAGCGCGCCCATCACCTGCTCGATCCCGAGCTGCTGCTGGTTCGTCGAGGCCACGATCTGCTGGAAGGTCTGCACGCTCTCCTGCACCCGCGCGGTGATCTCCTCGATCGTCGCGTGGGTGGTGTCGGAGCGCGCCTTGCCGAGCGCCACCCGCTTGACCGCCTCCTCGGTCAGCATCACCGACGCGTTGATCCCGCGCTGGATCTCGCCGAGCAGCGCGCGCACCTGCCCGGTCGCCTCCTTGGCCTGGTCGGCGAGCCCCTTCATCTCGGCGGCCACCACCGCGAAGCTGCGCCCCGCCTCCCCCGCTGCCGCCGCCTCGATCGCGGCGTTGAGCGCGAGCAGATGCGTGCGCTCCGAGACGTCGTTCACGGTGGCGATGATCTCGCCGATGGCCTGGGTCTTCTCGCTTAAGGACACGATGTTGCCGGCCACCGCCTCGCTCTGCTCGCGGATCGCGTCCATGGCGTGGGCCGTCTCGTCGACGGCGCGCAGGCCCGCCTGCGAGGTCTGGGCGGTGGCCTGGGCGGTGGCGATCACCTCCTGCGCCCGCTTGCCGATCTGGCTGCCCGCATGGGTGATCTCGTCGACGGTGGCGGCGGTCTCCTGGACGGCGGCGAACTGCTCCTCGACGCTCGCCGCCTGCTGCTGGGCGGAGGCGCGGATCTCGGCGGCGGCGGCGTTCAGGTCGGCCGTGGCGGCGCGGTTCTGGCTCGCGAGCTGGCGCAGGCCCTCGACCATCTGGTTGAGCACCGCGCCGAGGCGGCCGAACTCGTCGCGCCCGTCCTGCGCGATGCGGCCGGTCAGGTCGCCCGCGCCCACCTGTCCCACGAAGGCCATCACGGCATCGAGGGGCCGCGCCACCGAGCGGCGGATCAGCGCCGTGATCGCGAGCGCCATCGCCACGCAGGTGGCGAGGGCCGCGATGGTGGAGATCCGGCTCTCCTCGTAGACCGTCCCGACTCGGCGCTGGCCGGCCGCGATCGCCGCGTCGAGGGCGTCGCGCGCCGACATCATCGTGCGGGTGAAGCTCTCCAGGGCTTGGTCCAGGGCGGCCTCGCTCGCCTGGACGGAGGCGAGGTCGTTGCTCTCGAGGGCCTGGAACTGCCGCTCGGTCGCCGTGCGGATCGCGCGCAGCTCGACGCCCGCCGCGGTGAGGATCTCTCCGATGCGCTGCCAGGCGGCAGCGCGGTCCGACGAGAGGGACTGGGCGCCGTACTGCCCGGTGCTGGTGATCGCCGCGGCCAGCGCCGTCTCGGTGGCCGAGGCGGCGCGGCGCCAGGCGATCGCGGGCTCCTCCTTCGCCGGAACCTCCCGGCCGAGGGCGCGCAGGTAGTAGCGGGTGGTCGCCTCGTCCCGCAGGTCGCTCATCCGGCGCTGTGCGTCGCGGATCCCTTCGAGCTGGTGCATCACCGTGAGATCGCGGCCGACGATGAGGTCCGTGGACCGGCGCACGTCGCCGATCTGGCCCAGCGCGTAGATGCCGAGCGCCACGATCACCACGATCACCGCGGTGAAGCCGAGAAGGATGCGGTTCCCGATCGAGATCGACACGCTGGCGCTGGCTCCGGGCACGAGGGATCAGCTCCGCGGCGCGAGGCCGAGGAACGGCTGCAGCAGGGCGGCGAGGTCGAGGAGCGCGAACCCCTCCGCGTCGCGGGCGTCGGCCCGGGCATGGCCCGCGAGCCCCCGCCCCCCGGGGGTCGGGTTCTCGTCGAGGAGCGCCTCCACCACGGCGAGCGCCCGCTCGACCCGCAGGCCGAGGCGCGGCGTCTCGCGACGCAGCACCACGAGATGGGCCGGCCCGTCGGCGGGCGCCGGCGGCAGGCCGAGCGACGCCGCGAGATCGAGGACGCTCAAGGGCGAGCCGCCCCGGCCGGAGAGCCCGATCAGGGCGGTGGGCGCCCCCGGCACCGGCGTGCAGGGCCGGAACGGCGCCACCGCGGCCACCGCGTCGAGGGGGATCCCGATCCGCTCCGCGCCCACCCGACAGAGCAGGACGCGGCGGCGGGCGCGCGTCTCGGCCGGCGCCCGGCCGCGGGCCGCGAGGGCCTGGCTGCGCGCGTCGAGGATCGCTTCGGCGCGGGCGGCGCCGAGCGCCGATTCGGCGTCCGGCCGCGTGGGCCCGACCAGGCCGGATGGCGGGCTCATCGGGCGCCCCCGGCCTCGAGGAGCGGCCGGGCCGCGTCGGCGAGACGCGCGGCGGTGAGACCGTCGCCCTCGGGCAGGTCCGCCTCCGGCGGCAGGGCGGCGGCGAGCGCGAGGGCGTTGCGCAGGGCCCGAAGGCCCGGCGCCTCGTGTCCCCGCGCGATCAGGGTGAGGCCGAGATGGTAATGCGCCATAACGAAGCCCTTATCGAGGTAGATCGCTCCGCGAAAGGCGCGCTCGGCCTCGTCCGGCCGCGCCCGTGCGCGGGCGACGAGCCCCTCGTAGAAGCGCAGCCTCGCATCGGTCGGATCCTCCCGAAGGGCCTCCCGGCAGGCGCGCCAGGCGGCCTCGAGATCGCCCGCATCCGCGAGCGCGCGGACGGCGGCGAGCGCGTCCGCGCCGACGTGGGGTGGGGCGGGCAAGGCCGACGGGCGGACGGGCGGGGAGACCGGGCGCCGCGGCACCGGCCGGGCGGGCCGGCGCGCGGGCTGGAACGCGGCGGGCTCGGGGTCGGGCGGCGCGGGAGCCGGTTCGTCTTCCGCCTGCTCGGGCCGGCGATAGGCCGCCGTCCCGGGCAGGCTCACCGGCGCCAGGAACTCCGCGAAGGCCGGGTTCGGCTCGGCATGGCCGAGCAGCAGCCAGCCCCCCGGGCGCAGCCGCGCCGCGAGCGCCCGCACCACGGCCGTCACCGTGTCCGGGTGGAAGTAGATCAGGACGTTCCGGCACAGGATGAGGTCGTAGTCGGTGAGCGCGAGCGAGGCGGTGCCGTCGATGAGGTGGAGCAGGTTCTGCGGCTCGAACCGCGCGAGGCCCCGGAATTCCGGTCGCAGCGCGAAGAGGTTGGGGCGGGACGTGGCGCGGAAGTAGCGCGCCCGCTCGGCGGCGGGCAGGGTGCGCATCGCCCAGGCGCCGTACTCGGCCCGGCGCGCCACCGCCAGGACGTCCCGGTTGATGTCGGTGCCGGTGAGCGCGATCCGCCACGCCGGCAGGGCGTCGCCCAGGATCTCGTGCAGCAGGATCGCGATCGAGTAGGTCTCTGGGCCGGTGGAGCAGCCGGCGCTCCAGATCCGCAGCCTTTTCTCGTCCCGCCGCGCGGCGATGCGTTCGGGCAGGATGGTGTTGCGCAGGGCCGCGAACTGCTCCGCGTAGCGGAAGAAGAAGGTCTCCCCGATGGTGATCTCGGCCTCGAGGGCGGCCCATTCCTCCTCGGACTCGTTGAGCCGGGCGAGGTAGGCGCCCGCGTCCGGCGCCGCGGCGGCCCGCAGCCGTCCCCGGAGCCGGTCCCAGAGCAGGTCGTCCTTGTCGGCGTAGTAGTGGTGGCCGGTGCGGGCGACGACCGCCGCCTTCAGGGCGGCGAAGGCCGGGTCCCGCGTCGGGGCGGGTGGCGTCACTCGGCCCATGCGGCGAGCCGCTCCTGGGCGAGCCGGGTCTGGACGTCGAGCCGCGCGCGCTCCTCCGCGAGCAGAATCCGCGGAACGGCGAGTTCGTGCAGCAGCCGCTCCCCGATCCGCACCTCGCCGGCGACGCAGCCGTTGAGCGCCGTGCCCTCCGCGACCGGTGACACGGCATCCGCCGGCACCGCGACGAGGTCCGCGACGCGGTCGACGAGGAGCGCGAGCGGCGCCTCTCCTCCGACGAGCAGGAGGTGGCGGTAGAGCATCGGCCGGCCCTCCGCCTCGGCGGCGAGGCCGAACAGCCGCGCGACGTCGAGCACCGGCACGGCCCGCCCGCCGAGGTCGAAGAAGCCCGCCAGCGCCGCCGGCACGCCGGGCGGGCGCCACAGGCGCGGCAGCGGCAGGATCTCGCGCACGGCCTCGCGCCGCACCGCGCAGGGCGTGCCCGCCACATCCACCACCAGGAAGGCCGCGGCCCCCGCCATCACCCATTGCCCCCCAGACACCCGCGCTGCGGCCCAGATAGGGGAGGGCGGAGGGATTCCCAATGGCGGGGCCGGGCCGCCCCCCGAAGGTCCATAACAGCCTCTCGGCACGGCGGTCCGGAAATCCGGTTGACCGCCCGGGGCGCGGCGCGTAGGGTCCCCGCCACTTTTCGAGGGACGGGTCGACGCACGATGCGCGCGGTTCTTATTGTAAGGTGGGCGCCACGGACGGGGCGGGCTTGAGACAGCCCGTATAGCCCGGCGGTGGCGCATGCAGGGTCCTTCGGGGCCCTTTTTTATTGCCCGAACGGATCGCACGACACGACACGAGACGCGAGAACAGGAGACGACACATGGGTGCGGGCGAGGTCATGACGGGCGCCGAGATGGTGATCCGGGCGCTGCAGGATCAGGGCGTCGACACGCTGTTCGGCTATCCGGGCGGCGCGGTGCTGCCGATCTACGACGCGCTCTTCCACCAGGACAGCGTCAAGCACATCCTCGTGCGCCACGAGCAGGGGGCGGTGCACGCCGCCGAGGGCTACGCGCGCTCCTCCGGCAAGGTCGGCTGCGTGCTCGTGACCTCCGGCCCCGGCGCCACCAACATCGTCACCGGCCTGACCGACGCGCTCCTCGACTCGATCCCGCTCGTCTGCGTCACGGGCCAGGTGCCCACGCACCTGATCGGCTCCGACGCGTTCCAGGAATGCGACACCGTCGGCATCACCCGCAGCTGCACGAAGCACAACTACCTCGTGAAGTCGATCGACGACCTGCCGCGCATCCTGCATGAGGCGTTCTACGTCGCCTCGCACGGCCGGCCCGGCCCGGTCGTCATCGACCTGCCGAAGGACGTCCAGTTCGCGAGCGGCCTCTATCGCCGGCCGGCCGACAACGGCCACAAGACCTACCGGCCGCAGGTCCAGGGCGATCCCGCGAAGATCAAGGCGGCGGTGGCGCTGATGGCGCAGGCGCGGCGCCCGGTCTTCTACACCGGCGGCGGCGTGATCAATGCCGGCCCGGAGGCCGCGCGGCTGCTGCGCGAACTGGTCCGCGCCACCGGATTCCCGATCACCTCGACGCTGATGGGGCTCGGCGCCTATCCGGGTTCGGACCCGCAGTTCCTCGGCATGCTCGGCATGCACGGGACCTACGAGGCGAACCTCGCGATGCACGAATGCGACGTGATGGTCTGCATCGGCGCGCGCTTCGACGACCGCATCACCGGCCGCCTCGACGCCTTCTCGCCCTTCTCGAAGAAGATCCACGTCGACATCGACGCCTCCTCGATCAACAAGAACGTCAAGGCCGATCTCGGCATCCTGGGCGATTGCGGCGCGGTGCTCGCCGACATGCTCAAGGCGTGGCGGGCGGTGACGCCCGAGCCCGACAAGGCGCGCCTGACCGAGTGGCTGTCGAAGATCAATGGCTGGAAGGCGCGCGAGTGCCTCGGCTACTGGCCCTCCGCGACGACGATCAAGCCGCAATACGCGGTCCAGCGCCTCTACGAGGCGACCAAGCACCGCGAGACCTACGTCACCACGGAGGTCGGCCAGCACCAGATGTGGGCGGCGCAGTACTACAAGTTCGAGGAGCCGAACCGCTGGATGACCTCGGGCGGGCTCGGCACGATGGGCTACGGCCTGCCGGCGGCGATCGGCGCGCAGCTCGCCCACCCGGGCGCCCTGGTGGTCGACATCGCGGGCGAAGCCTCGATCCTGATGAACATGCAGGAGATGTCGACCGCCGTGCAGTACCGCCTGCCGGTCAAGATCTTCATCCTGAACAACGAGTACATGGGCATGGTGCGGCAGTGGCAAGAGCTGCTGCACGGCTCGCGCTACTCCGAGAGCTACTCGTCGAGCCTGCCGGACTTCGTGAAGCTCGCCGAGGCCTACGGGGCCAAGGGCATCCGCTGCGAGAAGCCCAGCGATCTCGACGCGGCGATCCAGGAGATGCTGGACTACGACGGTCCGGTGATCTTCGACTGCATCGTCGACAAGACCGAGAACTGCTTCCCGATGATCCCGTCCGGCAAGGCGCACAACGAGATGCTGCTGTCGGACTATCTCGGCGAGACGGGGGCGGATCTCGGCTCGGTGATCAGTGAAGAAGGCAAGGTGCTGGTCTGAGGCCGCGGGGAAGAGCGATGAACGCCATGAACACCCACTACCCCGAGCCGGTCCGGATCGAGCCGGTCGCCCGCCACACCCTGGCGGTGATCGTCGACAACGAGCCGGGCGTGCTCGCCCGGATCGCTGGCCTGTTCTCGGGCCGCGGCTACAACATCGAGAGCCTGACCGTCTCGGAGACCGAGCACAGCCAGCACCTCTCGCGCATCACCATCGTGACGACCGGCACCAACGCGGTGATCGACCAGATCAAGGCGCAGCTCGACCGGCTGGTGCCGGTGCACCGGGTGGTCGACCTGACGCTGCAGGGCGACTCGCTCGAGCGCGAAATGTGCCTCCTGAAGGTGGTGGGGAAGGGCGAGCACCGGGTCGAGGCGATGCGCCTCGCCTCCGCCTTCGGCGCCCGCATCCTCGACGCGACGCTGAACTCCTTCGTGTTCGAACTCACGGGCGCGACGGACGAGGTCGAGCGCTTCATCCGGCTGATGTCGGAGATCGGCCTCGTGGAGATCTCGCGCACCGGCGTCGCCGCGATGGGCCGCGGCGCCGAGCCGATGTAGCGGCGACCACGCGAGGCGTCTTGACCTAGCGGCAGAAATGCGAGGTCTCTACCGTGCCGCATGGACTTCGACTGGAACCCGCTGAAGGAAGCCGAGGTCCGTGCCCGACGCGGCCACGGCTTCTCGGCTCCGGTGCGGATTTTCCTGGATCGTACGGTCGAGTGGGAGGACGATCGGGAGGATTATGGAGAGATCCGGATGATCGCGGTCGGCCGCGCGGAGGGGCGCTTCTGGACCGTGGTGTATACTGACCGAGAGGACGCCGATGGTCCGTTTCGCTGGATCATCACGGCCTGGCCCTCGGACAGGCGGGAGCGAGAGCGATGGCACGCAGGAGCCTGAGCGATATCCGGTCCGCCGCGTCCGACCTGGACCCCGCGCGGCTCGATGCCTTGAGCGAGGACGAGATCGCGCGGCAGAAGGCGGAGGAGGGGTTCGAGCGTGGTCCGGACGGGGCCGCGCAGGCCGTGCTTCCGCCTGCCGAGATCCGCGGCCGGCTCGGCATGACGCAGCAGGCCTTCGCCCGCGCCCTGCGCATCCCGGTCGCGACGCTTCGCAAGTGGGAGGACGGCCGGGCGCTGCCCGATCCCGCCGCCCGCTCGCTGCTGAATGCCGTTGCGAGGGCACCGGACGCGGTGCTGACCGCACTCGGACCGAGCCCCGCTCCCCGCCGCCCGGACCACCCGGTCAGAACAGCGTCCGCAACGCGCTCTTGAGGATCTTGCCGCTCGGGTTGCGGGGCAGGATATCCTCCTGCAGCAGGATGCGCACCGGCACCTTGAAGGCGGCGAGCCGCGCGCCCACGAAGGCGCGCAGCTCCTCCTCCGAGACGGTCTCTCCCCGGGCGAGCGACACCACCGCCCCGGGCTCCTCGCCCAGCGTCGGGTGGGGGATCGCCACCACGGCCGCGTCGATCACGGCCGGGTGCTCGTGCAGGGCGTTCTCCACCTCGCAGCAATAGATGTTCTCGCCGCCGCGGATCAGCATGTCCCGGGCGCGGTCGACGATGGTGATGAAGCCCTCCGCGTCCATCCGGGCGAGGTCGCCCGTCGAGAGCCAGCCGTCCCGGAAGGCGGACGCCGTCGCCTCCGGGCTGTTCCAGTAGCCGGCAACCACGTTCGGCCCCTTCACGCGCAGCTCGCCGACCTCGCCGGGCGGCAGCTCGCGGCCGTCGGGGTCGCAAATCCGCGCCTCGCAGACCGGCAGGGGCGGGCCGCAGCTGTCGGGACGGTGGAGGTAGTCCTCGCCCATGTGGTGGGTGAAGGTGGCGGCGGTCTCGGTCATGCCCCACCCCGTCGCCGGCTGGGCGTTCGGGAAGGCCGCGCGCAGTCGCCGCACCAACTCGGCGGGGGCGGGCGCACCGCCGTAGGTGATCGTCTCCAGGGAGGAGAGGTCGTGCGTCCCGGCGGCCCGTCCGTCGAGGAGCTGCCAGGCGATGGTGGGCACGCCGCCCGCGCTGGTGCAGCGCTCGCGCGCGATCAGGTCGAGGGCGCGCGCCAGATCCCAGCGCCGCATCAGGACGAGGCGGCCGCCGCGCTGAAGGTTCGTGACGAGGGTGGCGAAGCAGCCGGTGACGTGGAAGAACGGCACGGAGACCAGCGCCACCTTCTGGGGCGCGGCCGGGTCCGGCACCGGGATCGGCTCGCCCCGCCGTAGCGCCGCGCGCGCCGCCGAGTAGGGATGGGCCAGGATCGCGCAGGCGCCGTTGCGGTGGGTGCCCATCGCGCCCTTCGGGCGGCCGGTCGTGCCCGACGTGTAGAACAGGGTCGCGAGGTCGTCCGGCGCCAGGGGAACGTCCGGCACCTCGCCCGCGGGCAAAGCGGGCCAGGCGGCCACCGGGCCGATGATCGCGTCGAGGCTCTCGGCATCCGCCGCCGTGCTGCGGGCGAGGAGGATACGCCCCAGGGCCGGGCACGCGTCGCGATGGGGCGCGACGCGCTCGAAACGCTCGGCATCGAGGATGGCCACCGTCGCCCCGGAATCCACCAGCGCGTAGGCGAGTTCGGGACCGGTCCACCACGCGTTGAGCGGCGCCGCCACGCCCCCGGCGAGCACGGTCGCGAAGAAGGCGACCGGCCATTCCGGGAGGTTGCGCATGGCGATGGCGACCCGGTCGCCCGGTCGCAACCCGCCGCGGACGAGGTCGCGGCTCAGCGCCAGGACCGCCCGGGAAAAAGCCTCGAAGCTCGCGCGGTCGTCCTCGTAGACCAGGAAGGTCTTGTCGCCGTGCTGGCGCCCGGCGAGGAAGATCTCGCGCAGGGTCGGCGGCGCGTTGGTCCAGATCCGGGTCGGCACGCCCCGGATCACCGCCTCGCCGATCGCGAAGGGCGAGCCCGGCGCCGTGAGGCGCGCCGTCGCCTCGGCGAAGGAGAGTGCGGGCCAGGCGGGGGAATCGGTCATCGGCATCTCGTCGGCGGTGGCGGGGACGGGCGGGGGAGCCGGCCGGACCGTCACGTGATGGTCTGGCCGCCGTCGACCACGATGCTCTGCCCGGTCATGAAGGCGCCGGCCGGGCTCGCCAGGAACACGGCCGCCCCGGCGATCTCGTCGGGCTGGCCGATCCGGCCCAGCGGCGTGCGGGCCGTGTAGGCGGCGCGGCTCTGGGGGTCCTCCCACAGGGCGCGGGCGAAATCGGTCTGGATCAGGCCCGGGGCGATGCAGTTGACCCGCACGTTGTGCGGCCCGAGCTCCACCGCGAGGTTGCGGGCGAGCTGGAAATCGGCGGCCTTCGAGATGTTGTAGGCGCCGATCACGCCCGAGCCCTTCAGCCCGCCCACCGACGACACGATGATGATCGCCCCGTCCCGCCGCGCGATCATGCCGGGCGACGCGAAGCCGATCAGCCAGTGGTTCGCCACCACGTTGTTGTCGAGGATCTTGCGGAACTGCTCGTCGGCGATCCCGCTCATCGGCCCGTAATAGGGGTTCGAGGCGGCGTTGCAGACCAGCACGTCGATGCGGCCGAACCGCTCCTCCGTGGTGCGGGCGAGGCGCTCCAGGTCGGCTTTCGCCGAGATGTTGGCCGGCACCACGATCGCCCGCTCGGCCCCGTGCCGGGCGTTGATGGACTCCGCCACCGCGCGGCAGGCCTCCTCCTTGCGCGAGGAGACCACGACCTGCGCGCCGTGCTCGGCCAGCCGTTCGGCGATGGCGCGGCCGATCCCGCGCGAGGAGCCGGTCACGACGGCGACGCGACCGGTGAGATCGAACAGCGACACGGGCGCCCCTCCCACGAAACCTCTTGCGTTTTGCCCGGACCTTAGCTCTCTATGGCGATTAAGCAAGCCGTGTTTTCGAAAACGTGGCGGCGGGGAGGGGCTTCCCAGGTGTCTGGGCCGGTTTTTGGGCCTTGCGGCACCATACCCATTCCCCGATAACGGCGAAGGCGCTGGCCCGACCGCCTCTGCGGAAGCCGGTGCGAGGAGGAGACTGGAGATGCGGGAAGCCGTCATCGTCGCGACCGCGCGCACGCCCATCGGCAAGGCCTACCGGGGGGCCTTCAACGACACGCAGGCCCAGGCGCTCGGCGGCCACGCCATCGCCGAGGCCGTGCGCCGGGCCGGCATCGACCCGGCAGAGGTGGGCGACGTGGTGATCGGGGCGGCGCTCCAGCAGGGCTCGACCGGCTCGAATATCGGCCGGCAGGCAGCCTTGCGGGCGGGATTACCCGCGAGCGTCGCCGGCATGAGCCTCGACCGGCAATGCGCCTCCGGCCTGATGGCGATCGCTACGGCCGCCAAGGAGATCGTGGCGGACGGGCTCGATATCGCGGTCGGCGGCGGCCTCGAATCGATCTCGCTCGTGCAGAACGACAAGTTGAACCGCTTTCGTGGCGCCGATCCCTGGCTCGTGGAGCACGTGCCGGCCGTCTACATGACGATGATCGAGACGGCCGAGACGGTGGCCGAGCGGTACGGGATCAGCCGGGAGGCGCAGGACGCCTACGCGCTGAGCTCCCAGAAGCGGACCGCGGAGGCGCAAGGCGCCGGCCGCTTCGCGGAGGAGATCGCGCCGATCACCACCCGGATGCTGGTCACCGACAAGGCGACGGGCGAGACCTCCGCGCGGGAGATCACCTTGGCGCAGGATGAGGGCAACCGGCCCCAGACCCGGCTGGAGGACCTTGCGGCGCTGAAGCCGGTGTTCAAGGACGGGCAGCGGGTGAAGGAGGGGCGCTTCGTCACCGCCGGCAATGCGAGCCAGCTCTCCGATGGGGCCTCGGCCTGCGTGCTGATGGAGGCGCGGGAGGCCGAGCGCCGCGGGCTGCAGCCGCTGGGCGCCTACCGGGGCATGGCGGTGGCGGGCTGCGACCCCGACGAGATGGGCATCGGCCCGGTCTTCGCCGTGCCCAAGCTCCTCAAGCAGCACGGGCTCACGGTCGAGGACATCGACCTGTGGGAGCTGAACGAGGCCTTCGCCTGCCAGGTGCTCTACTGCCGCGACAAGCTCGGCATTCCGGACGAGCGGCTCAACGTCGATGGCGGCGCGATCAGCATCGGGCATCCCTACGGGATGTCGGGCGCGCGCATGACCGGCCACATCCTGCTGGAAGGCCGCCGCCGCGGCGCCAAGTACGGCGTGGTGACGATGTGCGTCGGCGGCGGCATGGGCGCGGCGGGTCTGTTCGAGATCTACTGAGACAGGTTGGAAGGCGGCGCAGGGAACCCCTCTCCCGTGCGGGAGAGGGGCAGGGGTGAGGGTCCCGGACCGTGCCGCAAACGAGCTGAACGGTGGTGCTGGCAGCGGGACGCTTCAAGCTTCTTGCTGAACCACCTGGACCCTCACCCCTACCCCTCTCCCGCACGTGAGAGGGGATCCCGCGGACTTACAGTTGCGATGCGCCCCACGGCAGTCATGGGACAGGTGTCCGGAGGACAGTGATGACCGAAACCACCCCCGTTTCCGAGAGCCGCGAGGGCGCGGTCGCGGTCCTGACCCTGCAATCGGGGCCGGTGAACGCCCTCGGATCGGCCTTGCGCGAGGGGATCCGGGCGGCGCTGGAGCGCGCCGAGGGTGATCCCGCCGTCAAGGCGATCGTGCTGATCGGCGGCGGGCGGATGTTCTCGGCCGGCGCCGACATCACCGAGTTCGGCAAGCCCCAGAGCGGCATCCCGCTGCCCGACCTCCTCAACCGGATCGAGGCCTCGACCAAGCCGGTGATCGCGGCGATCCACGGCAATGCGCTGGGCGGCGGGCTCGAGACCGCGCTCGCCTGCCACTACCGGGTGGCGGTGCCCTCCGCGAAGGTCGGCCTGCCGGAGGTGAAGCTCGGCATCCTGCCGGGCGCGGGCGGGACGCAGCGCCTGCCGCGCATCGTCGGCCCGCGCAAGGCCCTCGACGTGATCGTCGGCGGTTCGCCGATCGGCGCCAAGGCCGCTTCCGGCATGGGACTGATCGACGACCTCGCCCCCGAGGACGGTCTGCGCGCCCACGCGGTCGCCTTCGCGGAGCGCGTCGTCGCCGAGGGACGGCCCCTCACCAAGATCCGCGACCGCGACGATCGCCTGGCCGAGGGCCGCGACGATCCGGGCCTGTTCGACGCCTTCCGGAAGGAGAACGCCCGCAAGCTGCGCGGCTTCGAGGCGCCGGAGGCCTGCATCGCCTGCATCGAGGCCGCCTGCCGGCTGCCCTTCGACCAGGGCCTCGCCTTCGAGCGCGAGCAGTTCCTGAAGCTCGTGACGGGCGCCCAGTCGGCGGCGCAGCGCTACGTCTTCTTCGCCGAGCGCCAGACCGCCAAGATCCCGGACGTCCCGGAGGACACGCCCGCCCGGCCGATCGCCAAGGTCGGGGTGATCGGGGCCGGCACCATGGGCGGCGGCATCTCGATGAACTTCCTCAACGCCGGCATCCCGGTGACCATCGTCGAGGCGAAGCGCGAGGCTCTCGACCGCGGCCTCAAGACCATCCGCACCAACTACGAGAACACCGCCAAGAAGGGCCGCCTGCGGCCGGAGGACGTCGAGACCCGGATGGGTCTGCTGACGGATTCCCTCGATCTCGAGGCCCTCAAGGACTGCGACCTCATCATCGAGGCCGTGTTCGAGGACATGGGCATCAAGAAGGAGATTTTTTCCAAGCTCGACCGCATCGCGAAGCCCGGCGCGATCCTGGCCTCGAACACCTCCTATCTCGACATCGACGAGATCGCCGCGGTCACCGGCCGCCCCGGCGACGTGATCGGCATGCACTTCTTCTCGCCCGCCAACGTGATGCGGCTCCTGGAGGTGGTGCGCGGAGAGAAGACGCAGAAGGACGTGATCGCCACCGCCATGCAGGTCGGCCGCAAGGTCGGCAAGATCGCGGTGCTGGTCGGCGTCTGCCACGGCTTCGTCGGCAACCGCATGCTGGCCGAGCGCCAGCGCGAGGCGAACCGCCTGATGCTGGAGGGCGTGAAGCCCTGGGACGTCGACCGGGTCATCGTCGATTTCGGCCTGCCGATGGGGCCCTTCGCGATGAGCGACCTCGCGGGCCTCGACATCGGCTGGAGCCGGGAGACCAACAAGTCGGAGAGCGTGCGCGACCTCCTCTGCGAGATCGACCGGCGCGGCCAGAAGACCGGCGCGGGCTTCTACGACTACGATTCCAAGCGCAACGCCTCACCCTCGCCGGTCACCGAGGAGATCATCGCCAAGGTGGCCGAGCGCCAGGGGGTCCGGCAGAAGCCCGCCTCCGACCAGGAGATCCTGGAGCGCTGCCTCTACCCGATGGTCAACGAGGGCGCGAAGATCCTGGAGGAGGGCAAGGCGATCCGCGCCTCCGACATCGATATCGTGTGGATCAACGGCTACGGCTGGCCCGTCTATCGCGGCGGCCCGATGTTCTGGGCCGACAGCATCGGCTTGCCGAAGGTGCTGGAGCGGCTGCGCGCCTACGAGGCGGAGTACGGCGAGGCGTTCAAGCCGTCGGCCCTGCTGGAACGGCTCGCGGCGGAGGGGAAGAGGTTCCGGGACCTGTGAGGGATCTGATGGCCTAACAGTCCCAGGACGTGTCGCGGGGAACCCCTCTCCCGTGCGGGAGAGGGGCAGGGGTGAGGGTCCCGGACCGGACAGCAAGCTGGCTGAACGTTGGTGCTGGCAGCGGGACGGCTCAGCCTTCTTGCTGAACCCTGAGGTCCCTCACCCCTACCCCTCTCCCGCACGGGAGAGGGGATCCCGCGGGTCAGGAACAAGCGTGGGCCGCGCCTGGCATCGGAGCGCCGCCTTGAGGACAACCACGAACGGGAGGCACCCATGGACCTTCGTTTCACCCCCGAGGAGCGCGCCTTCCGCCAGGAGGTCCGCGGCTTCTTCGAGGCCAACCTGCCGGCCGAGATCCGGCAGAAGCTGATCGACGGGCACCACCCGTCGAAGCAGGACATCGTCACCTGGCAGCGCATCCTCAACGCCAAGGGCTGGGCGGTGCCGAACTGGCCGGTCGAGTGGGGCGGCACCGGCTGGGATCCGGTGCGCCAGTACATCTTCCTCGACGAATTGCAGAGCTTCCCGGCGCCCTCGCCGCTGCAGTTCGGCGTCTACATGGTCGGGCCGGTGATCGCGCAGTTCGGCTCGGAGGAGCAGAAGAAGCACTTCCTGCCCCGCATCGCCAACCTCGACGATTGGTGGTGCCAGGGCTTCTCGGAGCCCGGCGCCGGCTCCGACCTCGCCTCGCTGAAGACCAAGGCGGTGCTCGACGGCGACCATTACGTGGTGAACGGCCAGAAGACCTGGACCACGCTGGCCCAGCACGCGGACTGGATCTTCTGCCTCGTGCGCACGGACTCGACCGCCAAGAAGCAGGAGGGCATCACCTTCCTGCTCATCGACATGAAGACGCCCGGCATCACGGTGCGGCCGATCCAGACCCTCGACGGCGGCCACGAGGTCAACGAGGTGTTCTTCGACGACGTGCGGGTACCGGTGGCGAACCGCGTCGGTCAAGAGAACAAGGGCTGGGACTACGCCAAGTTTCTCCTCGGCAACGAGCGCACCAACATCGCGCGGGTCGGCGTGTCGAAGCAGCGGATCCGCCGCCTGAAGGAGTTGGCGGCGATCGAGCGGGTCGGCGACGCGCCCCTCATCGAGAACCCGCGCTTCCGCGAGAAGCTCGCTGCCCTGGAGATCGAGCTGAAGGCGCTGGAGATGACCCAGCTGCGCGTGGTCGCGGCCGAGCGCACCCGCGAGAAGGGCAAGCCCGATCCCGCCTCCTCGATCCTCAAGATCAAGGGCTCTGAGATCCAGCAGGCCACGACGGAACTGCTCCTCGACGTGGTGGGTCCCTACGCGCTCCCCTACCTGCCGGAGGACGACGAGGCCGAGCACGGCAGCAACGAGCCGCCGATCGGCCCCGACTGGGCCGGGCCGGCCGCGCCGACTTACTTCAACTGGCGCAAGATCTCGATCTACGGCGGCTCGAACGAGATCCAGAAGAACATCATCGCCAAGGCGATCCTGGGGTTGTGAGAGTGGCGGGGGGGCGGACGCTCCCGCGTGACTGCGCCAAATCCAACTTCGTTACGAACGCTCACGGCCCCGGATGAAGCGCGATCCCCTCTCCCGAGTGGGAGAGGGGCCAGGGGTGAGGGTGGCTCGGCTTCAGCAAGTAAGCTGAACCGTCGAGCTGCCAGCGGCACGGTCCCGTGTTCCTGCGGAAACGTCCGGCCCTCACCCCTACCCCTCTCCCACCCGGGAGAGGGGATCCCGCGCCATGTCCGGAGAGGTCGCTCATACCGAGTTCAGGGAAGGGACCGATGGATTTCGACCTCAGCGAGGAGCAGAGCCTCCTCAAGGACAGCGTCGAGCGGCTGCTCGCGGACCGCTACGACTTCGAGGCGCGCAAGCGCCACGGCCGCCACCCGGAGGGCTTCTCGCCCGAGATGTGGCGGGCCTACGCGGAACAGGGCCTGCTCGCCGTGCCCTTCGCCGAGGAGGAGGGCGGCATCGGCGGCGGGCCGGTCGAGACCATGATCGTCATGGAGGCTTTCGGCGGCGCGCTCGCCCTCGAACCCTACCTCGCCACCGTGGTGCTGGCGGGCGGGCTGCTGCGCCACGCCGCCTCCGCGGAGCAGCGGGCCGAGTGGCTTTCCGCGCTCATCGGCGGTGAGGCCCGCTACGCCGTCGCCCACCACGAGCGGCAGGCCCGCTACGACCTCCACGACGTCGGCGTCACCGCCCGCCGCGACGGCTCCGGCTACGTCCTGGAGGGGGACAAGTCCCTGGTGCTGCACGGCGACAGCGCCGACCGGCTGATCGTCTCGGCCCGCACCGTCGGGTCCCGCCGCGACCGCGGCGGCATCGGCCTGTTCGTCGTCGACGCCAACGCCGAGGGCGTCTCGCGCCGCGGCTACCCGACCCAGGACGGGCAGCGCGCCGCCGAGGTGTCGCTCTCCTCCGTGCGGGTCGGGCCGGAGGCGGTGCTGGGCGACCCCGAGGGCGCGCTCCCGGCGATCGAGCGGGTGACCCAGGAGGCGATCGCCGCGCTCTGCGCCGAGGCGGTCGGCGCCATGGACCGCATGCACCGGCTCACCGTCGAGTACCTGAAGACCCGCAAGCAGTTCGGCACCCCGATCGGCGCCTTCCAGGTGCTGCAGCACCGGGCGGCCGACATGTTCATCGCCCTGGAACAGGCCCGCTCGATGGCCTTCCTCGCCACCATGATGGCCGGCGAGGAGGACGCGACCGAGCGCGCCCGCTCGATCTCCGGTGCCAAGGTGCAGATCGGCCGCTCCGGGCGCATCGTCGGCCAGGGCGCGGTGCAGCTCCACGGCGGCGTCGGCGTCACCATGGAGTACAGCGTCGGCCACTACTTCAAGCGCGTGACGATGATCGACGCCCTGTTCGGCGATGCCGACCACCACCTCGCGCGGGTGGCGCAGATGGGCGGGCTGATCGCCGCCTGAGCGGGGGTTGGAATCCGGGGCCTCGTGCGGGAGAAGGGCGGATTACCGCGCGAGCCAAGGCCCATCCCATGCCCGAGACGCCCCGCCGGCCGGCCCCGATTCCGCTCACCATCCTCACCGGGTTCCTCGGGGCCGGCAAGACGACGCTGCTCAACCGCCTGCTGAGGGATCCGGCCCTCGCCGACACGGTGGTGATCGTCAACGAGTTCGGCGAGGTCGGGCTCGACCACCTGCTGATCGAGACCGTCGACGAGGACATGATCCTGCTCGGCGCGGGCTGCCTGTGCTGCACCGTGCGGGGCGACCTCGTCGCCACCCTCGAGGACCTGCTGCGCAAGCGCGACAACGGCCGGATCGCGCCCTTCCGGCGCGTGGTGATCGAGACGACGGGCCTCGCCGACCCGGCGCCGATCCTGCACGCGGTGCTCTACCACCCCTACCTGTCGCTGCGCTTCGCCCTCCAGGCGGTGGTCACCGTCGTCGACGCGGTGAACGGCATGGCCACCCTCGACGCCCACGCGGAGGCGGTGCGGCAGGCCGCCGTCGCCGACCGGATCGTGCTGACGAAGGCCGACCTCCCGGGCGCCCGCGCGGCGGACCTGCGGGAGCGGCTGGCCCGGCTGAACCCGGCGGCCGCGCCGCTCGGCCCCGATGCCCCGGCCGAGGCGCTGCTGGGCGGGTTGTTCACGCCGGAGGGCAAGATCGCGGACGTCGCCGCCTGGCTCGGCGCCGAAGCGGTGGCGGCGGCCGAGACGCATGACCACCACGGCCACCACCACCACGACGTCAACCGGCACGACGCCGCGATCCGGGCCTTCAGCCTCGTCAGCCCCGAGCCGGTCAAGCGCGCGGCCTTCGAGATGTTCCTCGACCTGCTGCGCTCGGGCCAGGGCGCGAAGCTCCTGCGCCTGAAGGGGCTCGTCGGCCTCGCGGAGGATCCCGGGCGTCCGGTGGTGGTGCACGGGGTGCAGCACGTGGTCCACGCGCCCGCCACCCTCGACGCGTGGCCGGGGCCGGACCGGACCTCTCGCCTCGTCCTGATCCTGCGGGATGGCGACCCGGCCTTCGTGCGCCGCCTGTGGGACGCCTTCCTGGGCCGTCCCGTCCTCGATTCGCCCGACGCCGCGGCCCTGGCCGCCAATCCGCTCGCCATTCCGGGAGGCTGATCCGCCGGGAGGCTGATCCGCCGGGAGGCTGATCCGCCGGGAGGCTGATGCGGCGGGGGGCACGGTTCTTGAGAGATGAACGGGCGCGACTGCGCGGCCGTTCCGATCCGAGACGGCCGCGCTCCAACAGGGGACGGGCATGAGGATTCCAGCCTTCACGGTGATCGAGGGCGGGCTCCGGGAGGAGGGGCGCTGGAGCGCGGAGCTGCGCCATCCCGCCAGCCTGCGCGACCCGGAGATCGCGGCGTGGCAGGCGCTCCTGCCCCGGGCCGTGTCGCCGGGCGTCTGGGCCGATCCCGATTACGTCCTGACCGTGGCCCAGCACCTCGCCGAGGGCCGCCGGCTCGCCCTGCTCCTCGTCTGGCAGGAGCGGGACGGCGCGCCCCGCCTGCAGGGCGTGCTGCCGCTGCACCTGCCCAGCGGCCTGCGCCCGGGACGGGCGGCGCGCCTGTGGGAGTTGCCCCTGGCCGAGGGGCCGGCGCCGGTCGTCGCCGCGCAGGAGGCCGCCCGGGTGCTGCGCACGGCCCTGGACCACCTCGCGCGGGCGGGCCTGCGCCTGGAGACCCTCCGTCTGCCGGGACTGCCGCCGGACGGGCCGCTCGTCGCGGCCCTGCGCGAGGCCGCGGCGGAGACCGGGCGCGGACTCGCGCTCCACCCGCAGGAGCCCGTGGCGGCGTCCCTCCTCGCGCCGCTGCCCCGTGAGTGCACCTCCCTCGAGCGGGTGCGCTCCCCCCACACGATCCGGGATGCCGTCGAGAGCTTCCTGGTCCTGGAGGGGAACCGGTCGGGGCCGAACCTGCTGTCCGATCCGGCCGCGGCGGCCGCCCTGCGGGTCATCATGCGCCGCTTCGCCAAGCGCCGCGCCTGCGGCGTCGACCTCGTGCGCCGGGACGGGACCGTGGTGGCGGCGGCGCTCCGCCTCGGCCCGGCGGGCCAGGACCAGATCTGGCGCGAGGCGGGCCACCGGCTGAGCGGGTCGGGGGACGAGGGTTCGGGCGTGACGCTGGCCGAGGCGGTGGTGGCGGTGGCGCCGGTGCGGCGCGCGGCCGGGCTGCGGCGCGGTGGTCTGATCGGGTGGCGGCGCTCCGCGTGAGGATCCGACGACGGGCTGCTCGCGTCCTCGGTGAGCCCTGTCGGCTCGTGCGTCGTCACGACAGCGCGGGCAGCGAGACGTGCCCCACGGTGTAGCCTTGGGCTCCCTCATCACGCCTGGGCGGTGTCCGCCAGAGGTGGAAGGTGATCTGCCTCCAGCCCGTCGGATCGAACCCTGCGACGGCCGCCAGGGCACCGGTCCCGACCGCGGCCTGGGCCGCGGCGATCGCGGCGTCTCGCCGCGAGGCCAAGTCGGAATGGGGCGCGATCGGCGTCACCCGCCGGCTGGCGAACCGCGCCTCACCCAGATCTGCGCCGAGTTCGGCGTGCCAGACCATCCAGGTCTGAACCGCCGGCCAGCCGAAATCCCGCGTCAGCCCGGCGAAGCCGGGGCCGGACAGGAACGCGTCGAGGCCCTTCGGCTCATCCCAGAGATAGAACGGTGCGTAGAGGTTCTCGTCGCTGCCGAGCCCGGCATCGGTCTTGCGGACAGACAGGTAAGCCTTGAACCGCAAGCCCGGAAATCCGTCCAGCAGCTTTCCCTTGTCCCGGATGCGGCGCTCAATGATCTCCATGTCGTAATCTGCCGGCAGGATGAAGCTGTACTGCATCGCGATCATGACTGACTGTCCTTGATGTCGACCGCCTCCATCCAGTGAACGGCGGTTCCGTCCTTCACCGGCTGGACGCTGAGATAGCCGAAGGGCGCGGAGGGTGAGGCGCCGTGCCAGTGCCGCTCGCCGGGCGCGAACCAGACGCTGTCCCCCGCGCGAAGTTCGACGACGGCGTCGCCGTCCCGCTGCGCGAGGCCCACGCCGTCGAGCGCGAAGAGGAGCTGGCCGCGGGGATGGCTGTGCCAATGCGTCACCACCCCGGGTCCGAGGAAGGCCCGCATCGCCGTCATCTCACCCTCCGTCCGGCTCGACAGCAGCATCTGGACCAGGAAGTCTCCGCGGGCGACTCCGCTCGGGGCGGAGACGATGCCGCTGCCGGCTCGCCGCACGGTCATGACCGAGGGCGTGGCGGCCTCCATCGCGAAGGGATCGCTCATCGGCCGGTCCCGTCGCGCGGGGCCGCTGCGGACAGACCCCGCGCGAACGACCCGTCGTCGAGGGCCGCGTCGACGATCGTGACCATCACGTCCTCCGGGTGCAGGCCAGGGGCCGCGGCGAGGGTCTCGACCCGACGCTTGAAGAAGCCGGCCTTGGTCTGCGCCGAGCGCGGCCAGCCGGCGACGACGTGGAAGACGATGAGGTCATCCGATCGCGGTCCGCCGCCATGGGCGCGATCGACGATCAGCTCGCCGCGCGCGTGTTGATGGAAGGCGGCGAAGCGATCCCCTTCGGCCACCTCGAAGGACTCGATCGGTGCGCGATCGAGGCTGTCGGCGACGGCAGTCAGGTCGGCCGGAGGCTTGCCGGCCATGAGGGAGATCCGGGGGACGGGCATCGGTTGCGAACCTTCGGAGCGGTTGACGGACCGAGCATGGATCGCCAGCATCGTCCCGAAAATCGGATTATTCGGGATGGACACTCCTGCTTTTCGGGATTGAGCGATGCGCCTGACGAATCTCGACATGGACGCTCTGCGCAGCTTCGTCACCGGCATGGATGCCGGCTCGTTCGCCCGCGCCGCGGACCGGCTCGGCCGGTCGACCTCCGCGGTCAGCGCGCATCTCAGGAAGCTGGACGAGCAGACCGGCACGGCATTGCTGCGCCGGTCGGGCCGCGGACTGGCCCTCACGGAGGAGGGCGAGACGCTCCTCGCCTACGCCCGGCGGCTGCTCAGCCTGAACGACGAGGCCCTCGGCGCCGTGCGGGGTGTCGATCTGGAGGGTTGGATCCGGCTGGGCCTGCAGGAGGATTTCGGGGAGACAATGCTGCCGCAGGTGCTGGGCCGGTTCGCCCGCGCGCATCCGAAAGTCAGGATCGAGGGTCGGATCGCCCGCAACACCGAACTGACGGCCCGGATCGCGTCCGGGCAGCTCGATCTGGCGCTCGCGTGGGATGACGGCACGGCGACGCCGGCGGAGCGGATCGCCTCATTGCCACTCTGCTGGCTCAATGCCGCGGAGGACGAGCCCCTGTGGCGCCCGGGCCGGGGCGAGCCGTTGCCGCTCGTGACCCTCGAAGCGCCGTGTCTGCTGCGCAAGATCGCCTGCGACCGGCTGGAGCAGCACGGGATCGCGTGGCGGATCGCCTTCGTCAGCCCGAGCCTCGGGGGGCTGTGGGCGGCGACCGCAGCCGGACTCGGTATCGCGCTCCGCACGCGGGTGGGCAGCCCGTCCTCCGTCCGCGTCATCGATCCTGCCGCGTCGGGCCTGCCGACGCTGCCGTCGCTCGGGCTGATGCTCCGCGGGGCGGACGGGAGGGCCGATCCCGTGAGCGACCACTTGGCCGCCATCATCCGGCAGGCCGTGCAGGAGCAGTTGTCGGGGGAATGGCTGCGCGGCCCAACCGGTGACCGCGGAGCGGAGGCTGCATCGAGAGGGATGGCCTCCGCCGGTCATCGGACCGACAGCGGGCCGGCGAAGCGGATATCCGATATGGCCTGATGCGGGTGCGACCGACGAGCCGGTGTGCTCAACATCAGAAGCGGCCGGTCCTGCCGGAAGATCCCAACACGATCGCAGCTCGCCGGTCGGGCCCGGAGCGAGGCTTGAGCGGGGCGTTGGTTCCTTGGATGGTTCTTTCGCTTGCGTCACTGATCCATTGGCGTCGTATTCCGGTGTGACCAAGGTGCTCCCCATCACGGTGGTCGAGACGCCGGAGTTCCTGTCGACCAGTCGCAAGCTGATGAGCGACGAGGAATGCGTCCTGCTTGTGAGCTATCTCGCCTACAATCCCCTTGCGGGCAATCTTGTCCAGGGCACGGGCGGTATCCGCAAGCTGCGCTGGGGCCTCGAAGGACGCGGCAAGCGCGGTGGTGCGCGGGTCATCTCCTATGGCCACGACCCAGAAATGCCGCTCTTCGCCTTGACCGCTTATGCCAAAAACGAGCGTGCTGACTTGAGCCAGCAAGATCGTAACGATTTCCGACAGCTGACGACTCTGTTGGTTGATCGTTTCAAGAGGACAAAATCATGAGCGCTGTGGCCGACAGCATCCGTCGAGGGCTCGAGCAAGCGTTAACTTATGGGGAGGGCGCGGCCGACGATCGCGACTATCGCGTTCGGGTCCCCGAGCGGATCGATGTCAAGGCGATCCGTGCCAAGCTGAACTTGACGCCGGAGGAGTTTGCTGGCCGATTCGGCTTTTCCGTCAACACGCTGAGGCACTGGGAACAGGGGTCGCGGCAACCGGAAGGGCCGACGCGCGCCTATCTGCTGGTGATCGACCGGGCTCCAGAGGCCGTGCTGGACGCATTGCGAACGGGCTGAGACACAGTGAACTCGGCGATTCCGGTCGATCGACGTCCGCGCCTCCTGCTCGTGATCGAGCGCGAACCCGAGGCGGTGGACCGGGCGCTGCGCGCCGCCTGAGCCGCGCCGCTACTCGTCCTCGCCGAAGCGGTTGGCGAGGAGCGCCGCGATGTACTCCATGCAGGCGTCCTGGTCGGGGCCGAGCGCCGTGACGTGGATGCTCGTCCCCTGCGCGGCGCCCAGGGTCAGCAGGCCCATGATCGAGCGCCCGCCCACCGTCTCGCCCCCCCGGGTGACGGTCACCTCGGATTGAAACCGCTCGACCGCCTGCACGAACTTGGCCGAGGCCCGGGCGTGCAGGCCGCGGCGGTTGATGATCGGCAGGCTGCGCGCCACCGCCCCCTCGGGCACCGGCGGTGCCTCCGCCGCATCGTCGTCGTTCATCGGGAATCGGATCCTGCTGGAGCCGGTTGAGGAGGCGGGTCGCGCCCTCCGGCTCTCGTCCGGGAGGAGGTTACTTCCCGGCGAGGACCCGGGACGCCACGTTGATGTATTTGCGGCCCGCCTCCTGCGCGTGCAGGACCGCGTCGCCGAGACTCTCCTCGTCGCGGACGCTGGCGAGCTTGATCAGCATGGGAAGGTTGATCCCGGCGACCACCTCGACGGAGCCGCCGTTCATGCACGAGAGGGCGAGGTTCGAGGGCGTGCCGCCGAACATGTCGGTCAGGACCACGACGCCGTCACCGGTATTCACCCGGCAAACGGCCGACATGATGTCCTTGCGCCGGACCTCCATGTCGTCCTCGGGGCCGATCGTGATGGTCTCGAGCTGCTCCTGCGGACCCACGACATGCTCCAGCGCGGCCTTGAACTCCGTCGCGAGCAAACCGTGGGTGACGAGCACCATTCCAATCATCGACACGAGTTCCGACGCCCCTTTCAGAGCCGAGCCGCCATTTTGTGCAGCGCAAGGGCGAGCGCAAGAGCAATGCGGCGAAAACCGCATCAGCCCGTCATCATGATGCCATGGGGGCGGCGCCAGCGCCACAACACCCTGTTCGTCCGGTCGGGGTCCCGGGGAAGAATCATGCGAGGGACTGCAACCCCCAGGAGAGAAACCGTCTCCGCACCCGCCTCGGGCATCCGCTCCACCGACTCGGCGAGGTCCACGACGAGGCGCAGCACCGCCGAAGGCATCGTGTTTCCAACGTGTTGCAGGCCCGCGCCGCGGATCTCCAGGAGGCCCGCGAGCGCCGCGTGCGGCCGGGCCACGAGGCGGCCCCCGCGCGGCTCCACGATCACCCTGTCGTCGCCCACCAGCCCCGCGAAGAGCCCGTACATAGGGCCGGCCAGCAGGATGTCCCGCGCCAGGGTCGTTTTGCCGCTCCCGGCCGGGCCGCGAATCAGTAGCCCGTCCTCGCCCAGCACCACGCAGGTGGCGTGGAGCGTGGCGCGGGCGGGGATCAGCGGTGGAGTCCCGGGATGCGCACGACGAAGCGGGCGCCGAGCACGCCCGGCTCGCCGTCCTCGCCGGGGGTGCCGGGCCGGTTCTCGGCCCGAATCGTCCCGCGATGCGCCTGGACGATCTGCCGGGAGATCGAGAGGCCGAGTCCCGAATTCTGCCCGAACCCCTGCTCCGGCCGGTCGGTGTAGAAGCGCTCGAAGATCCGCTCCAGGGCGTGGGGCGGGATGCCCGGCCCGTCATCCTCGACTACGAGCTCCACGGTGTTGCGCAGCCGGCGCAGGGTCACCCGCACGGTCGCGCCCTTGGGCGAGAAGGAGCGGGCATTGTCGAGGAGGTTGTTCACCACCTGGCCGAGCCGGCTGTCGTGCCCGATGATCGCGAAGGGATCCTCGATGCCGGGGGGCGGCGGCTCCACCGTGAAGGTGATGGCGACGTCCCGCGGCCGCCGCCGCTCGTTGGCCACGGAGGTGACGGTGGTGAGGAGCTTCCTCAGATCCACCCGCGCCGCCTCGGCCCGCGCCAGCTCCGCGTCGAGGCGCGAGGCGTCCGCGATGTCGCTGATCAGGCGGTCGAGGCGCTTCACGTCGTGCTGGATGATCTGCATCAGCCGCCCGCGGGACTCGTCGGTCTTGGCGAGCGGCAGCGTCTCGACGGCGCTGCGCAGGGAGGTGAGGGGGTTCTTCAGCTCGTGCGAGACGTCCGCCGCGAAGTTCTCGATCGCGTCGAGGCGCCGGTAGAGGGCCTGGGTCATGTCGCGCAGCGCCCGCGAGAGGTGGCCGATCTCGTCCGAGCGGGTCGTGAAGTCGGGGATCTCCTGGCGCGACTTGATGCCGAGCCGCACCCGCTCGGCCGCCTCCGACAGCCGGCTCACCGGGCCGACGATCTGGCCGGCGACGAGGAGGGAGAGCACCACCATCACCAGGGCGGCGATCAGGAACACCTGCAGCAGGGCGAAGCGCTCGGAGGCGATGATCTTGTCGATGTCGCCCTCCTGCGTCGAGAGCAGGAGGGCGCCGCGCACCGCGCGGGCGCGCAGGATCGGCACCGCCACCGACACGATCGTCTCGCCATGCGCGTTGCGCCGCACCAGGGTGCCGCGGCTGCCGGCGAGCGCCCGCTGCACCTCCGGGAGGCTACGCCCGTCGGAGGGGCCGGCATCCTCCGCGGCGGCCTCGCGGTGGGGCAGGGGCAGCAGCCCGCGCACCCCGTCCCAGGCCCGCTCCATCAAGCTCGGCTTCTCCTTGCGCACCGGCACCTCGGGCCGGGCGAGGTCGCCCCGCACGTTGAGGTTGCGGGAATCGATCAGGCTCGTCCCGTCGAGGTCGTAGACCCGCGCCCGCGTGCCGGTGGGCGTGATCAGCCGCCGCAGGAGCGGGGCGACCCGCTCCGGATTGAGGGAGAATTCCAGGGCCGAGGGCGGCTCCTCGCCCGCCGCGCCCGGATCCCCCGCCTGGAGCTGCAGCAGCCGGTCGGGGTCGATGCTGATCGCGTCGGTGTCGACCGTGGCCGAGGCGGCGATCGCGCCCGCGATGATGTCGCCCTGGATCAGCAGGCTCTTCACCCGCGCCTCGATCAGCCCCTGGCGGAACTGGTTGAGGTAGAGGAAGCCCACCAGCAGGGCGATCAGCCCGGCGAGGTTCAGGACGACGATGCGCCGGGTGAGGCTGGAGGAGGCGCGCTGGGCGATCCAGCGGCCGACCATGCGCGGCGAGAAGGCTTCCCGCGGCGCCTCGGCCTCGGGATCGGCCTCGCTGCCCGTCCCGGGTGCCCCGGCCCCGAGGAGACGCCGCACGGCGCCGAGTGCGAAACCGCTGCTCACTTGGCCAAGTCTCACGCTTCCTTGAAGCGGTAGCCGACGCCGTAGAGCGTCTCGATCATGTCGAAGTTGGTGTCGACCACCTTGAACTTCTTGCGCAGCCGCTTGATGTGGCTGTCGATGGTGCGGTCGTCGACGTAGACCTGGTCGTCGTAGGCCGCGTCCATGAGGGCGTTGCGGCTCTTCACGACGCCCGGGCGCTGGGCGAGCGCCTGCAGGATCAGGAACTCCGTCACGGTCAGCGTCACCGGCTCGCCCTTCCAGGTGCAGGTGTGCCGCTCGGGATCCATCATCAATTGCCCGCGCTCCAGCGAGCGGGCGGCGGCGGCCTCGGCCTCGCGGGCGGCGGCCGCCGGCCCGGCCTCCTTGGCGGCGAAGCGGCGCAGCACCGCCTTCACCCGCTCGACCAGCAGGCGCTGCGAGAACGGCTTCCGGATGAAGTCGTCGGCGCCCATCTTCAGGCCGAACAGCTCGTCGATCTCCTCGTCCTTCGAGGTCAGGAAGATCACGGGCAGGTCGGACTTCTGGCGCAGGCGGCGCAGCAGCTCCATCCCGTCCATGCGCGGCATCTTGATGTCGAAGATCGCGAGGTCCGGCGGCGAGTGCTTGAGTCCGTCGAGGGCCGAGGCGCCGTCCGTGTAGGTCTGGATCCGGTACCCCTCGGTCTCGAGCGCGATCGACACCGAGGTGAGGATGTTGCGGTCGTCGTCGACGAGGGCGATGGTCGGCATGGAGGAATCCCTGGGACGAGGGTGGCGTGCCCCGCAGGATCGCAGGATCCTCCTGAACGCCACCCGACTTCCGCCGGTGCGAGCCCGGCCTTGGCGGAGGCCCGTGCCCGTCCCGCAAAATGGCTGGACAGTGGCGGGCGGGCCACGGTTCGGACACCCTTACGGCGAAAGCCATCAAAAAGCGAGCGCCCGACTCGGCGAGGCCGCGGGCCGCGACGCGAGGGGCGCTGGACGGCCCCGATCGCCCGCGCCAGGGTGCCCGGCGCACGAGGGAGACCGGACGCCATGGCCGAGACCGAGAGACCGCAGGCGGCTCCGCTGCCCGCCGCGCAGGCGCCCTTCGACGCGATCGGCCTCGCCAAGGACATCCTGCGCAGCACCCGCGCGGGGGCGCTGGCGACGATCGACCGGAGCGAGGGCGCACCCTTCGCCTCCCTGGTCACCGTGGCGACCGACCTCGACGGCGCGCCGCTGATGCTGCTCTCGCGCCTCTCGGCCCACACGCTCAACCTGGAGGCGGAGCCGCGCTGCTCGCTCCTGCTCAGCCCCGGCGGCAAGGGCGACCCGCTCGCCCATCCGCGCCTCACCGTGTCGGGCCGGGCGGCGCGCAGCGACGACCCGCGGGTACGCGCCCGCTTCCTCGCCCGCCACCCCAAGGCCAAGCTCTACGCCGACTTCCCGGACTTCGCCTTCTTCCGCCTGGAACCGCAGGCCGGCCACCTCAACGGCGGCTTCGCCAAGGCCGCCACCCTGAGCCCGGCCGAACTTCTCACCGACCTCGCCGGGCTGGAGGCCCTGGCGGAGAGCGAGGCGGGCGCCGTCGCCCACATGAACCAGGACCACGCCGACGCGCTCGCCCTCTACGCCGCGCATTTCGCCGGCGCGGAGCCCGGACCCTGGCGCCTCACCGGGCTCGACCCCGAGGGGCTTGATCTTCTCGCCGGAGACCGGACCGCCCGCGTCACCTTCCCCGAACGGCTGACAAGTCCCGGAACCCTGCGGCAGACCCTGGTCGAGATGGCGCGGAGCGCGCGGGAGGTTCCGGCGCAGTCCGGACAGGCGGAGTGACAGAAGATCCGGTCTGTTACCCCAGTCTCGCGCCTTTGCGATTGAACCGCGAAGTTTCGCCACCTACTAACGGCCCTGGTCCGGCCTCGCGCGTGCGCGGTCCGGGTGCGGCGGTCGCCACGTCCGGGAACCGGCAGCGTCCGACGAACGAGGGCATCGGCGCGCGCCGGGTGGACCCCCGCCCCCCGGCCCGGCGCCAGGAGGAACACTCGTGAGCGATATCGGCGTCCACAACGCTGCGGTCGGCCCCGACCGGGTCGGCCTGCGCAACCTCAAGCGCGTCTTCTGGAACCTGGAGGCCCCGAGCCTCTACGAGCAGGCCCTGCAGCGGGGCGAGGCCCAGCTCGCGGCGGGCGGCGCCCTGGTGGCCGAGACCGGCGTCCACACCGGCCGCTCCCCGAAGGACAAGTTCGTCGTCCGCGACGACGCGACCGAGAACGAGGTCTGGTGGGACAACAACGGCGCCATCACGCCGGCTCAGTTCGACCAGCTCCACGCCGACTTCATCGCCCAGGCGGAAGGCCGCGACCTCTTCGCGCAGGACCTCTACGGCGGCGCCGATCCGGCGCACCGGGTCCGCGCCCGCGTCTACACCGAGTATGCGTGGCACTCCCTGTTCATCCGCAACCTGCTGATCCGGCCGGAGCGCGACGAACTCGGCACCTACGAGCCCGACCTGACGATCATCGACCTGCCGAGCTTCAAGGCCGACCCGGCCCGCCACGGCGTGCGCTCCGAGACCGTGATCGCCTGCGACTTCACGCGCAAGATCGTGCTGATCGGCGGCAGCTCCTACGCCGGCGAGATGAAGAAGTCGGTCTTCACCTACCTGAACTACATCCTGCCGAAGGCCGGCGTCATGCCGATGCACTGCTCGGCGAATGTGGGCGCGGCGGCCGACTCGGCGCTGTTCTTCGGCCTGTCGGGCACCGGCAAGACCACCCTGTCCAACGATCCGGCCCGGGTGCTGCTCGGCGACGACGAGCACGGCTGGAGCCCGAAGGGCATCTTCAACTTCGAGGGCGGCTGTTACGCCAAGACCATCCGCCTGTCGCGGGAGGCCGAGCCGGAGATCTACGCCACCACCGAGCGCTTCGGCACGGTGATGGAGAACGTGGTCATCGACCCCGTCACCCGGCTGCCGGATTTCGACGACGCCTCGCGCACCGAGAACACGCGCTGCGCCTACCCGCTGCCCTTCATCCCGAACGCGAGCCCGACCGGCCGCGCCGGGCACCCGAAGAACATCGTGATGCTGACCTGCGACGCCTTCGGGGTGCTTCCCCCGATCGCCAAGCTGACCGGCGCCGAGGCGATGTACCACTTCCTGTCGGGCTACACCGCCAAGGTGGCCGGGACCGAGAAGGGGCTGAAAGGGCCGGAGGCGACCTTCTCGACCTGCTTCGGGGCGCCCTTCATGCCGCGCCACCCGAGCGTCTACGGCAACCTGCTGCGCGACCTGATCGCCCGCCACCACGTCGATTGCTGGCTCGTCAACACGGGCTGGACCGGCGGGGGCGTGGGCACCGGGCGGCGCATGCCGATCCGGGTGACGCGCCGGCTGCTGACCGCGGCCCTCGACGGTTCGCTCGCCAAGGCCGATTACCGCCGCGACCCGTATTTCGGCTTCGCGGTGCCGACCTCGGTGCCGGGCGTCGAGCCGCACATCCTGTACCCGGTCAAGACCTGGCAGGACAAGGCGGCCTTCGCGGAGACCGCCAAGAAGCTCGTCGAGATGTTCCAGGCGAACTTCAAGCGCTTCGAGGCCCATGTCGACGCCGACGTGCGCGCCGCCGAGCCGACCATGTCGATCGCGGCGTGATCGGTTGAGGCGCCGTGCCCCCTCCCCCCTCTGCAGGGGAGGGTGGCGAACGGAGTGTGCGCAGCGGGACGAAGTCCCCCCGAGAGGGGGTGGCGCGACGCTGATTCAGGTGGCGCCCGTCACCACGGTCCCGCTGCATCCTGACGCGTGGTTCCCCTCTCCCGCCCGGCTCCGCCGGGCACCCTCCCCCGCATAGGGGGGAGGGGGAGGCGGGCGAGAGAGACGGACGGGCATGCTGATCCTCGTCATCGGCGCCGGCGTGGTCGGGCTCGCCTGCGGGCGGGCGCTGGCGCTGCGCGGCCACGAGGTGATCGTGGCGGAGGCCGAGGGCCACATCGGCACCGGCGTGTCCTCGCGCAATTCCGAGGTCATCCACGGCGGCATGTACTACCCGGCGGGCTCCCTGCGGGCGCGCCACTGCGTCGAGGGACGGCGCCGCCTCTATGAATTCTGCGCGAGCCACGGCGTGCCGCACGCCCGGACCGGCAAGCTCATCGTGGCGGCGACCGAGCCCGAGCGCGCCAAGGTCGCGGCGATCTACGATCAGGGACGAGCGAACGGCGTCGAGGGGCTCGACCTCATCGACGGCGCCGAGGCGCGCCGGCTCGAACCCAACCTCGCCTGCGTCAGCGCCCTGCACTCGCCCGAGACCGGCATCGTCGACAGCCACGCGCTGATGCTCGCCCTGCAGGGCGACCTGGAGGCCCATGGCGGCGCGCTCGCCCTGCGCACGCCGGTCGAGCGGCTGCTGCGGGACGGGACCGGCTGGGTGGCGCAGTATGGCGGCGAGGCGCCCGGTGAACTGCAGGTCGATGCGGTGGTCAACGCCGCGAGCTTCGGGGCGCAGGACATCGCCCGGGCGACCGAGGGCTACCCGGAGGCGCGGATCCCGCGGCTCGTCCTCGCCAAGGGCAACTATTTCGGCTGCCTCGGCCGTCCCGCCTTCACGCGGCTGATCTACCCGGCCCCGGTCGAGGGGGGCCTCGGCATCCACCTGACCATCGACCTCGCCGGGCGCATGCGCTTCGGCCCCGATGTCGAGTGGATCGACGCGCCCGACTACGCGGTCGATCCGGCCCGCGGCGCGCTGTTCTACGCGGCGATCCGGCGCTACTGGCCGGACCTCCCCGACGACGCCCTCTTTCCCGACTATGCCGGCATCCGCCCGAAGCTCTCCGGCCCCGGCCAGCCCGCGATGGACTTCGTGCTCGACGGCCCGGCCGGGCACGGCCTGCCCGGCCTCGTTCAGATGTTCGGCATCGAGAGCCCGGGCCTGACGTCGAGCCTTTCGCTCGCCGAGGAGGTCGCGGACAGGCTCGGCGCCTGAGCCTGTCCGTCGGGAGCGTGCGGCCCGCCGCCGACATCCTCCGTGCGGCCCGCCGCCGTCTTGGCGCGGCGGGGACCCGCTGCTATCTCCCGTCGGCCTCTTTCCATTCGACCGCCGTGCGCCACGCCCCTCGGTGCGCCTGGGCGCCGGAGACCGCCTGCTGATGACCGCGTCCCCCATCGACAACATCCGCAACTTCTCGATCGTCGCCCATATCGACCATGGCAAGTCGACGCTCGCCGACCGGCTGATCCAGATCACCGGCGCGGTCGCGGCCCGCGACATGAGCGAGCAGATGCTCGACTCGATGGACATCGAGAAGGAGCGCGGCATCACCATCAAGGCGCAGACCGTGCGCCTCGAGTACAAGGCGCAGGACGGGCGCGACTACGTCCTCAACCTGATGGACACGCCCGGCCACGTCGATTTCGCCTACGAGGTGTCGCGCTCGCTCGCCGCCTGCGAGGGTTCGCTGCTGGTCGTCGACGCCTCGCAGGGCGTCGAGGCGCAGACGCTCGCCAACGTCTACCAGGCGCTCGACGCCAACCACGAGATCGTCCCGGTCCTCAACAAGATCGACCTGCCGGCGGCCGAGCCCGACCGGGTCAAGGAGCAGATCGAGGAGGTGATCGGCATCGACGCCAAGGACGCGGTGCCGATCTCGGCCAAGACCGGCCTCAACATCGAGGCGGTGCTGGAGGCGATCGTCACCCGCCTGCCGCCGCCGAAGGGCGACCGGACCGCGCCGTTGAAGGCGTTGCTGGTCGATTCCTGGTACGACGTCTATCTCGGCGTCGTCGTGCTGGTGCGCATCGTCGACGGCGTGCTCAAGAAGGGCATGACGATCCGCATGATGGGGGCCGATGCGGCCTACGGCGTCGAGCGCCTCGGCGTGTTCCGGCCCAAGATGCAGGACGTGTCCGAGCTCGGACCCGGCGAGGTCGGCTTCTTCACCGGCTCGATCAAGGAGGTCGCCGACACCCGCGTCGGCGACACCATCACCGAGGACAAGCGCCAGACCAAGGAGGCGATGCCGGGCTTCAAGCCGGTGCAGCCGGTGGTGTTCTGCGGCCTGTTCCCGGTCGATGCCGCCGACTTCGAGAACTTGCGCGGCGCGATGGGCAAGCTCAGGCTCAACGACGCCTCGTTCTCCTACGAGATGGAGACCTCGGCCGCGCTCGGCTTCGGCTTCCGCTGCGGCTTTCTCGGCCTCCTGCACCTGGAGATCATCCAGGAGCGGCTGGAGCGCGAGTTCAACCTCGACCTGATCTCGACCGCGCCGAGCGTGGTCTACCGCCTCAACATGGCGGACGGCGAGGTGCGCGAGCTGCACAACCCCGCCGACATGCCCGACGTGATGAAGATCGCCTCGATCGAGGAGCCCTGGATCCGCGCCACCATCCTGACACCGGACGAATACCTCGGCGGGGTGCTGAAGCTCTGCCAGGACCGGCGCGGCACCCAGGTCGACCTCAACTACGTCGGCAAGCGCGCGATGGTCGTGTACGACCTGCCGCTCAACGAGGTGGTGTTCGACTTCTATGACCGGCTGAAGTCGATCTCGAAGGGCTACGCCTCGTTCGACTACCACATCTCGGATTACCGCGAGGGCGACCTCGTGAAGATGTCGATCCTGGTCAACGGCGAGCCGGTCGACGCGCTGTCCATGCTGGTCCACCGCACGCGGGCGGAGTTCCGCGGCCGGGCGATGTGCGAGAAGCTGAAGGACCTGATCCCCCGCCACCTGTTCCAGATCCCGGTCCAGGCGGCGATCGGCGGCAAGATCATCGCCCGCGAGACCATCCGGGCCCTGTCCAAGGACGTCACCGCCAAGTGCTACGGCGGCGACATCTCGCGCAAGCGCAAGCTCCTCGACAAGCAGAAGGAGGGCAAGAAGCGCATGCGCCAGTTCGGCAAGGTCGAGATCCCGCAGGAGGCGTTCATCGCCGCCCTCAAGATGGACAGCTGACAAAAATACAAACGGCTCCTGCGAGAGACTTCCCGTGCCGCGCGCCGGGGTGGGGGTCTGTTAACGCTAGGTCAGATGCGGAGTCGCGGCTCGTTTTCCCTTGAGGTACCGTTCCGACGGTGTTGCGTCAGAACGGATGAGCCGCTTGATGCCGGGTTTCCTCTCCCATGCGATGCGCTGCTTCGCCGGTGCCCGGGGGGGCAACGTCGCGCTCATCCTCGGGGTGGCCGCGCCGGTGCTGTTCGGTCTGGTCGGGGTCGCGGTCGACTACGCGTCCTGGCGGGCCCACACCCAGACCCTGCAGCAGGCCGCCGATGCCGCCGCCCTCGCGGCGATGTCCGACATGCAGATCGCTGCCGCGACGGCGGAGCGGATCCAGGCGGTCGCCGAGCAGCAGGTCCGCGCCCAGGTGCCGATCCGCGACGGCGACGGGCCGCTGACCGTGCGGACGCAGGCCGTATCCCGCTCGCAGGAGGGGGGTGATTTCGTTCCGACGCCTCTGGGAAGCGACTCCGCCCCGCCCACCGGCGTGACCGTGACGCTGAGCCAGCGCAAGCGGGCCGTGATGAGCCGCATGGTGACGCCGCAGCTCACCGACATCGTCGTGACCGCCACGGCCGAGACGTTCGGAACGGTGAAGGTCTGCGTGGTGGCTCTGGATCCGGCCGGCGAGGCCGCGCTCGGCCTCACCGACAGGGCCCAGGTCTCGGCCGGCAACTGCTCGATCTACGCCCTGTCGACCAGCGGCGCGGGGCTGCGCGCGGACGCGTCGTCGCAGGTGACGGCCCTCAAGACCTGCACGGTCGGCGGTTACGGCGGGAGCAGCGGCAACTACCGGCCGACGCCGATCACCCGCTGCCCGCCGATCAGGGACCCGCTGGCGGCCCGGATCGCCCCCGCGGTCGGGGGATGCAAAGAGCGCAAGACAGTCGTCATCAGGAACGAGACGCGGCTCCTCGCACCCGGCACCTATTGCGGCGGTCTGGTGATCGGCCCGGGTGCCGTGGTCACGCTCTCCCCGGGCATCTACATCATGAAGGACGGACCGCTGGTGGTCGGCCCCCCGGATACCGAGACGCGAGCCATGGTCGGCACCGCCACGGCCTCGGCGACGAGCTCCACCTCGACGAGTTCCAGCAGCCTCGCGTTCGACGGGACCGCCACGGCGAGCGTCAGCGCCGGGGGAGCCACGGTCAACGCGAGCGCCAGCGCCAGCGGTGCGAGTGTCAGCGCGGGCGTCGGCGGCGTCAGCGCCGGCTTCGGCTTCGGTTCCGGCTGCGGGAGCGCCAGCCTCCCGTTGCTCGGCACCCTGGGCCAGACCTGTTCGAGCGGAACGGCTCCCCCGTCCAACTCCGATTCCACGTCTACGACGACCTCCTCGCGCTCCTCGTCCGAGACGGTCGCGCTCCCGGCGGGTTCGCTGAAGGGCAGCGAGGTCGGCTTCTACTTCACCGGGGCGGTGGACGCCGATCCGGACGGGGTCGTGCGTCCGGTGAACTTCATGCAGGACTCGACCGTGACGCTCACGGCGCCCAAGAGCGGTGACATGGCCGGCCTGCTGTTCCACGAGGACCGCTCAGCGGCGGCGGGCCACGAGTTCCGGGTGGGCAGCGACAACGCCCGGCGGCTCGTCGGCACCATCTACCTGCCGGAGGGCACCTTCGCGGTGCGGACGAACCAGATCGTCGCCGACCAGTCGGAATACACCGCCATCGTCGCGCGGCGGATCGCCCTCGCCAAGGCGCCGAACCTCGTGGTCAACGCCGATTACGGCAAGTCCGACATCCCGGTGCCGAAGGGCCTCGGTCCCACGAGCGCGATGCCGACGCTCACGCATTGAACGCACAGGTGGCGTACATGGAGTAACACAACCTTAACGCACTTCGCCGGCCGCCCCGCTCCGGCAAGGTCGCGTTAGCCAGAGTGGCCGCCTGATGCGTCCGTCGAGGACGACAGGGTTGCGGCGATGGTCGGGCGCGTCTGGAGAGCGCTGCGGCGGTTCGGGGCCGAGCGGGCCGCGAACGTCCTGGTGATGTTCGGGCTGGGGGCGCCGGCCCTGTTCGGCGCCGTCGGCGTCGCGCTCGACTACGCCTCCTGGCGGTCGCAGGTCCAGGTTCTGCAGAACGCCGCGGACGCCGCCGCCCTGGCGGTCGTCTCCGACATGCAGGTGGCGGCCGCGACCTCGCAGCGCATGCAGGCCGTGGCGGAGAGCCAGGTGCGCGCCCTGGCGGCGTCCCGGGACGGGGACGGGCCGGTGAGCGTGGCGACCCAGGCGGTCTACCGCGCGTCGACCGGCGGGGCCTTCGTGCCGACGCTCGTCGCCGGCGACAGCACCCCGCCCACCGGCGCGACCGTGACACTCACCTGGCGCAAGCGGGCGATCATGAGCCGCCTCGTGACGCCGCTCCTCACCGACATCGCCGTGACCGCGACGGCGGAGACGCTCGGCACCGTCAAGGTCTGCGTGGTGGCCCTCGACGCGGCCGGGAGCAGCACCGTCGCCCTCACGGACCTGGCGCGGGTGGAGGCCGGCAACTGCTCGGTCTACGCGAGTTCGCCCAGTCCCACGGCCCTCGACGCCCAGGCCGCGTCCCTCGTCACCTCGCTGCGAACCTGCGCGGTCGGCGGCTACGCCGGGTCGGGGGCGAATTTCCGGCCGGCGCCGATCACCGGCTGCCCGGCGATCCGCGACCCCCTCGCCGACCGGGTCGCCCCGGCGGTGGGCGGCTGCAGCTACACCAACCTCACGGTCTCCGGCGAGAGCCGGGTCCTGTCGCCCGGCACCTATTGCGGCGGCCTCACCGTGGCCGGCGACGCGACGGTCACGCTCAATCCCGGCGTCTACGTGATGAAGGACGGCCCCCTGGTCGTCGGCCCCGCGGCGGCGCGCCTCGGCGTGACGGCGGCGGGGCTCGGAACGCCGAGCGCCTGCGCCGATCCCACGGCGACGATCAACGTCAACCTCCTCAACTGCACGGTGGGCCTGAGCGTCGCGATCGGGTCGCTGAAGGGCACGAATGTCGGCTTCTACTTCACCGGGACGGTGGCGCCGGATTCGGACGGCGTCGTGCGCCCGCTCAACTTCCTGAAGAATTCGCGGGTGGAACTCACCGCGCCGCGGACCGGGGACATGGCCGGGCTGCTGTTCCACGAGGACCGAGCCGCCCCGGAGGGCCGCCGCTTCGAGATCACCAGCGACAGCGCCCGCCGCCTCGTCGGCACGATCTACCTGCCGCGGGGCACCTTCGCGGTGGCGGCGAACCAGGTCGTGGCCGACCTGTCCGAGTACACGGCGATCGTGGCGCGGCGCATCACCCTCGCGCAGGCGCCGCGCCTCGTCATCAACGCCGATTACGCCGCGACCGACGTCCCGGTCCCCAAGGGGCTCGGCCCCACGAGTTCGATGCCGGTGCTGACGCGGTGAAGCAGAGCGATCGGCCGACGCCGCCCCGCCGTGGGATTACGGCTTCGCCGACGGCGCCTCGCCCTCGGCATCGGGGCGGGGCTCGGCATTGGCCCAGGTCTTGGTCTCGATCACCGGCTTGAGCTGCTGCTCGAGGGCCTGGGCGAGGTGGCGGGTATAGGCGCCGCGAAAGTAGCGCGCTCCGGTCCCCGCCCCGTACCGCCGGTCGTGATCGCGCATCATGGCGTCGACCTCGGGGCGGCAGAGATAGCCGATCACACCGGCCGCCTCGTACCAGCGCCCAACCCGGGCGTGGTTCAGCGCCGCCGGGTTGCTGCCGATGCTCTCGGCGAAGCAGGCGGTCGCGGCCGATTCCGCGGGCGGCACGGCCGCGCGCCGGTCCTGAGTGTCGCGGGCGACGGCCGCGCTGGTGGCCGCCGCGCAGAGCATGCCGAGGAGCAGGGGTCTCATCATCCGGTGCCGGCCGAATCATCTGGAGGATCAGTCCGGCGAGCCTGCCCCCCGTCCGGGGCGATTCTGCGGCAGATGCCGCGGCTTGCGGCGGGTGATCCGGTTTCCGACCGATGGCGTCGCGATGCCGAAACCGGCGTCGCTCGGGCGTGCGGAGCGACGCTCCGCCGCGCGGGCCCCCTGACCTGCCGCCCGCTTGATCAGCGGATGGCGGGTCAGCCGCGCTTCTCGGCGTTCCAGTGGCCGCCGCAGCGGGTCGAGCCGGAACTGGTCCAGGTGCCGTTGCCCCAGCCGTCGGCGAGGCGGCCCACCACCTGCGCGCTGGCGTCGCCGCGGCTGATCGACCCACGGACCGCCCCGTTCGGCTGGACCCGGCCCGCGATGACGAAGTCCGAGCCGCCCGCGTAGCGGGCCTGCCCGTCCTGGATGATGATCCCGTAGCGGTAGGCCCGGTCGCAGGTGCCGGACTCGGTGATGACCTCGACGCTCCAGCTTCCGTCGAAGCGTTTGACCGACGGGGCCTGGCGCTTGGCGGCCAGCGCCGGCGCGGCGGCCGTCAGGATGAGGAGGCCCGCGCAGGCCGCCCGCAGCATCGTCGTCACTCGTGTCCCTCCTGGCTCAAGCCCCCGCCACAAACGTGCGAATCCGGCGACGGTTGCCGCTCCGGTCAGGCCGGCTGCCGCGCGAGGCCCTGCGCCTCCTCCAGCAGCCGCAGGAGGTCGCAGCCGGCGTAGAGGTCGCGGCTGACGCCCGCCTTCCGCAACTCCGCCTCGAGGGCGCCCGGCCGGCCGGCGAGGTAGAGGGTGCGGGCGCCCGCCGCGGCGAGCGCCGCCGCGGCCGGGACGGCCTCTGCCGCGTAGATCTCGTCGGAGGCGCACAGGCAGGCGAGCGGCGTGCCCGCCTCCCGGAAGGCCGCCGCCATCGCGGCGTGGTCGGGGAAGCCGTCATTCGTCACGGCCTCGATCCCGCCGGCCTCGAAGGCATTGCGGGCGAAGGTCGCCCGGGTCGTGAAGGCGGCGATCGGCCCGAGATTGGCCAGGAACACGCGCGGGCGCCGCCCGGTCTCGGCGAGGAACGCGTCCGAGGCGTCGCGCAGGCGCTCGAAGGGCTCGGCGAGGCGCCGGGAGGGGAGGGCTCCCGGCGGCACCGGCTCCGGCGCCGGGGCCGGCCGCAGCACCGCGACCTCCGGCTCGGCGAGGAGCGGGAACTCGCTCGTGCCGGTGATCGGCTCCCGGCGGCTGGCGAGGTCGCGGTCACGCGCCTCCCGGGTCGCGGCGAGCCGGCCGGCCAGCCGGCCCGACGACAGGCTCTCCACGATGCCGCCCTCGCGCTCAATCTCCTGGAACTGCGCCCAGGCCTGGGCGCAGAGATCGGCGGTCAGCGCCTCGAACCCGCCCGCGCCGGCCGCCGGGTCGACGACGCGCCAGAGGTTCGACTCCTCGAGGAGGACGAGCTGCGTGTTGCGCGCGCAGCGCCGCGCGAAGGCGTCGGGCAGGCCGAGCGCCGCCGTGAAGGGCAGCACCGCCACGGCGTCGGCGCCGCCGAGGCCGGCCGCGACCGTGGCGCAGGTCGTCCGCAGCAGGTTCACGAAGGGATCGCGCCGGGTGGTCATCCGCCACGCGGTCTCGGCGTGGATGCGCAGGGGCTTGGGCGCGAGGCCGCAGCTCTCCTCGATCCGGGCCCAGAGCCGGCGCATCGCCCGGAACTTGGCGAGGGTCAGGAACTCGTCCGCATCGGCCACCAGCAGGACCGCGAGCGCGTCGCGGGCCCGCTCCAGGCCGATCCCCCCCGCCTCCAGGGCGCGCAGCAGCGCCACCGCGCTGGCGAGCGCCGCGGCGAGTTCGCCGGCCTCTGTCGCGCCGGCCTCGTGGAAGGGCCGGGCATCGGCGAGTACCGCCCGGCCGGCGAAGCCCTTCGCGTCGAGGTCCCGCAGCAGGGCGGCGAGCTCTGCGCTCGTCTCGGGCCAGGGTGCCGGAAGGGCGCCCGTCGCCGCGAGGGTGCCGACCGGGTCGATGCCGAGGTCGAGGTCCAGGGAGCCGAGCGCCTCGCCGCGCCGTTCGGCGAGGGCGACGAGGGCTCTGGCGGCCTCGACGGCGCGGGGGCCTGCATCGAGACGCAGGCCGATCAGCGGCAGCATGACGCCGTCGAGGGCCCGCTCGATCGCCTCGGGCCCGGGCAGGCCGAAGCCGCGCGCCGCCGGCGCTCCGGCGAGGACCAGGGCGAGGGCGTCGGCCCCGCCGTCGAGATCGGCGAGGGCGAGGGCGTTGGCCTCCGCCGGGTCGGGGTGGTCGACGCGCTGGACGACGCGCCAGGGCGCCGGCTCGCCGGTAGCGCGCGGGGGTTGCGGGGCGGGCTCGGCCGCGTCGTAGAGGGGTTCGATCCGGATGCCGTCGCGGGTGCGGCGCACGAGGCGCTTCTCGAATTCCGCGCCCTTGAGGACGCCGTCGACCAGGGCGCGCCACTGCTCCCGCGTGGCGGGGGGGAAGGCGGCGGCGAGCGTCAGATCGTCCATGGCGTGTCCCTTGCCCTGTCCCTTGCCCTGTCCCTCAGGCCGGATCGTGCTTCCTTGCATCACAGGAGACCGCGAGGCCAGCCGTCAATGGTCGAGCCAGGCCGAGCCCGGCCCGCCTTCGCTGCCGAGATTGACTTCGGCCCCGCGCCTGATAGGGGCCGGTTCCGGACGCGAGGCCGGCCCGCCATCGCTTGACGGCGGCGCGCGCGTGGCAGCGGAGCGCGGCGGCCCGTCGTCCCTCGACGCGCGGACCCGGCGGTGGTCGGGAGCATTCCGAGGATCCCTGAATGGACACTGGATCGCGTGCGGCCGGTCCGCTCCCGGTGGAAGCCTCCATCATCCACGGCGTCACCTGCACGATCATCTGCAAGAACGAAGAGGACGTCATCGAGACCTGCATCCGGTCGGTGATGGGGCTGGTTCGGGAGATCGTCGTCGTCGACTCGGGCAGCGTCGATCGCACCGTCGCGCGGGCCGCGTCGCTGGGCGCGCGGGTCGTTCACAACCCGTGGAAAGGGTTCGGGCCGCAGAAGCGCTTCGCCGAGGAGGTCGCGTCCTACGACTGGGTGCTCAATCTCGACGCGGACGAGTGGTTGAGCGAGGCGGCGCGCGCGGAACTCACCGCCATCCTGAGCGCTCCGATCCCGCAGGCCGTGCAGGGTTTCCGCTTCCACATCCGCACCGTCTACCCGGGGCGCGACCGGCCGCGCCTCTGGGCCGACAGCCACAACTACGTCCGTCTCTACGATCGTCGCAGATGCCGGTTTCCGGAGAGCCTGGTTCACGACGAGATCAAGCTGGCGGCCGGGCAGTTCCTGCAGGTGAAGTCCCCCGTTCTGCATAATAATATGCGTTCCTTGGGATTTTTGATTGAGAAGAATCTCAACTACTTCAAATTGCAGCAAAAGGAGATTCCGAAAAACAAGTGGGGATCGCTCGCGCGCATCCCGATCGAACTCGTCTACAACTTCTTCAAGTACTATATCGTTCGTCGGCACTTTACGGGTGGCGCCTACGGGTTGGCCGTAGCAACCGTCCTCGCGTATCTGCGTGTAAGACGACTGATCATCTTGTCGTTTGGAAGGTAGGTGTCCGCCGTTACAGCATTTTCGTCAGTATCGATTTCGGTTCGTTGCAGAAAATGCGGCAGAAACAAAGACGGAGAGCGACGCCCGATCGTGGCGCGATCGGGCGTCGCTCTCGTCGGGGGGACTGGGCGCTCGGGCCAGAACCGATGCCGTCGGGCGTCACAGCACCCCGCGGCGGATCTGGTCCTCCTCGATCGACTCGAACAGGGCCTTGAAGTTGCCCTCCCCGAAACCGTCGTCGCCCTTGCGCTGGATGAACTCGAAGAAGATCGGCCCGATCGCGTTCGAAGAGAACAGCTGCAGCAGGATCTTGGTGGTGCCGCCCGCGACCACGCCCTCGCCGTCGATCAGGATCCCGTTCCTCTCAAGCCGGTCGAGCGGCTCGCCGTGGCCCGGAATCCGCTTGTCGATGCGCTTGAAGTAGAGCGGCGGTGGCGAGGGCATGAACGCGACACCGTTCGCCCGCAGGGTCTCGATCGTCTCGTAGATATCGCGACAGCCGCAGGCGATGTGCTGGATGCCCTCGCCGTTGTAGGCGTGGAGATATTCCTCGATCTGGCTCTTGTCGTCGGCCGATTCGTTGATCGGGATGCGGATCTTGCCGTCCGGACTGGTCAGCGCCTTCGAGAACAGGCCCGTCTGCTTGCCCTCGATGTCGAAGTAGCGGATCTGCCGGAAGTTGAAGAGCCGCTCGTAGAAGCCGGCCCAGACGTCCATGCGCCCGCGATGCACGTTGTGGGTCAGGTGATCGAGGTAGTAGAGCCCGTGGCCGACGGGCGAGGGGTCCCGCTCGCCGAGCCAGTCGAACTCCGCGTCGTAGACCGAACCCTTGGCGCCGTAGGTGTCCACGAAGTACAGCAGCGAGCCGCCGATGCCTTTGACGGCCGGCACGTCGAGCGCCTTCTCGCCGTCCCTCGGGTCGGCGGGCTCGGCCCCGAGGGCCACGGCGCGGGCGAAGGCCCGCCGGGCGTCGACGACGCGGAACGCCATCGAGGGCGCGCATGGACCGTGGGCGGCGACGAAGCCGTGGCCGTGCGTTCCCGGCTCCTCGTTCACGAGGTAGTTCACGTCGCCCTGACGGTACAGGGTGATGGCCTTGCGGCGATGCTTCGCCACCGGGATGAAGCCCATCGCGCGGAACAGGACGTGGAGCTGCCGCGGGTCCGTGTGAGCGTATTCCACGAACTCGAAACCGTCGGTGCCCATCGGATTGGCGTCGGTGATCCGCGGCGGCGGCGCATCGTGCGGATAGGGGCCCATGGATTTCCTCCTGTGCTCGGGCCGGAGGAGCCTCCGGACCGCGGCCCGTGTTCGGGCGCCCCAAGACCACCACGACGCCGCCGCGCAGTCCGTGCGAAATATGCGAAGATGACGCCGATTCATGCACGCTTCGTGCGAGGAGAGCTCCCGCCATGCTCGATCCGGACACCCTGGACGGGTTCGACCTCAAGATCCTCGCGGCACTCCAGGCCGACGGGCGGCTCACGAACCAGGATCTTGCCGAGCGGGTGAACCTGTCGCCGAGCCAGTGCTCGCGGCGGCGCATCCGCCTGGAGGAGCGGGGGATCCTGCGCGGCTACCTGGCCGACATCGATCCGGGCCGCCTCGGCCTCGACGTCGTGGTCTTCACCAAGGTGGCCCTGGCCGCCCACAGCCGCGACAACGCCCGCCGCTTCGCGGACCTCGTCCGCGGCCTCGACTGCGTGCTGGAGGCTCACGCGCTGACCGGCGACAGCGACTACCTGCTCAAGATGATCCTGCCGGACCTCCGCGCGCTGTCGGCGGTGGTGAACGAGATGCTGCTGCCGCACGAGAGCGTGGCGAGCGTGCGCACCTCCGTCGTCCTCACCACCCTGAAGGAGGCCGGGACGCTTCCCCTCGGCAGCGTGCCGCGCCTCTCCGAACGGGAGGTGTCCCCTCGGACGCCTGGGCAGGGCGGTCAGGTCTCGTCGATGGCGACCTCGAGGCGGGTGCCGACGACCCGCACCGGATAGACCCGCAGGTCGACGCAGACTGGCGCGCCCTGGGCCTCGCCGGTCGCGATCGCGAAGAGACCGAAATGGAGTGGGCACTCGATGCAGCCCTCGACCACCTCGCCCTCGCTGAGCAGGGCGTTCTGGTGAGTACAGACGTCCGAGGTCGCGTAGTAGCGGCCGGCGACTCGGTAGAGGGCGATCCGGTGCCCGGCGCAGTCCCGGCCGATGACGTCCTTCTCCGCGAGGTCCGCGATGTCCGCCGCGTGGTGCCAGGTCATCTCTTGCCACCTCATCTCGTGCCAACTCATCGGCCCGCCTCCGTCGATGGCCAACCTTCCCTGCCGCAGCGCGCAGATGCCAGGTACGGATGCGTCGCGGCGGTTCGCGCTGGACCCGGGTCGCGATCCGGTGACGCTGCATGCACCCGGAAGAGGGGTGAGCGTGCCGTCAGGCGAGTGCCATCACGATCCCTCGGGCGGCCGGTATTCGTCGTGCGGTTCGTGACGAGCCGCCGCGCGATGGACGTGGACCTCGCACTGCCGACGGGGTCAGGATGCGACGGGCAGGAGATCTGACGGCCATGGACACGACCGCGATCGAGGAGATGTTCGCGGGCCTCGGCCCTGTGACGGTGCGCCGGATGTTCGGCGGCAAGGGCATCTACCACCTCGGCCGGATCGTGGCGGTCGAGCTGCGTGGCGAGGTGATGCTCAAGGCGGACGCGGTCAGCGCCCCGGCCTTCGCGGCGGCCGGCGCCACGCAGTGGCGCTACGAGGGCCGCGAGGGAAAGGGTGTCGCGATGCCCTACTGGTCGGTTCCCGTCGACGCGTTCGACGATCCCGACGCCATGGCGCGCTTCGTGCGGCTCGCCGACGAGGCGGCGCTCCGGGCCTCGAAGAAGCCAGCGCCTGCCCCGCGACGCGCCAAGCAACCGCGCCGCCCCGCCCCCTGACACTACCCGAACACGATCAGCCCGGCGAAGCCCGCCGCGCCCACCAGGATGCGCCACCATGCGAACAGCCCGAAACCGTGGCGGGAGACGTAGTCGAGGAGCTTGCGCACCACGAACAGCGCCGAGACGAAGGCGACCACGAAGCCGATCGCGATGAGGCCAACGTCGTCCCGCGACAGGTTCTTGTAATTGTCGAGGAGGTCCTTGGCGAAGGCGCCCGCCATGGTCGGCATCGCGAGGTAGAACGAGAACTCGGTGGCGGCGCGCTTGCCCGATCCCATCAGCATCGCGCCCACGATGGTGGCGCCCGAGCGCGACACGCCCGGGATCATCGCGAGGCACTGGAACAGCCCGATCTTCAGGGCCATCGGCAGCGAGAACTGGTGCACGTCGTCGTATTTCTGCTCGAGTTCGGTCTCGTCGACCACGAGCAGCACCAGCCCGCCTGCGACCAGCGTCGAGCAGACGATCCACGGATTGAACAGGTAGAGCTTGATCACCTTCGAGAACAGGCCGCCGATGATCGCCGCCGGCAGGAAGGCGATCAGGATCGCCAGGATGAAGCGGCGGGCCTTCGGATCACTCGGCGCGCGCAGGGCGAGATCGAGCAGGGTGTGGAAGTAGACGCTCACGATCGCCAGGATGGCGCCGAGCTGGATCAGCACCTCGAAGGTGTTGTTCGGCGACTGGAAGCCGATGAAGTGCCCGACCAGGAGCTGATGGCCGGTCGAGGAGACCGGGATGAACTCGGTGGCGCCCTCGACGAGGGCGAGCACCACGGCCTTGCCGATCCCCGCGATGTCCATCAGCAGGCTCCCAGGGCCGCGCGGGCCGTCCGCGCGCGCATCGCCGCGTTGGTCATCGTCGCTCGCTCACCTCGGTGCGGGCCGCGCGCGGCGGCGGGACCACGGGCCGTGCGGCACCCTCGCGGCGGCCCCGTTGCGGGTCGGTTACCAGCCCGGCGCCGCCGTGTTAAGGATGCGCGTCATTCTCCGCGGGGACGTTTGACCGCCCGTTAATCCGTTCCGGGCTCAATCGCCGCGCAAGGCCTGCCCGCGGCCTGCCCACGAGACGAAGCGCGACACGGCCCTGATGGCGACGCTGCACCACTCCCCCTTCTGCCCCCATTCCCGCTTCATTCGCCTGGTGCTTGCCGAGATGGGCATGGAACCCGTGCTGGCCGAGGAGCGGCCGTGGGAGCGGCGGGAGGAGTTCCTGGTCCTCAACCCGGCCGGAACCACGCCCGTGCTGGTGGAGGAGAGCGGGCTGGTGGTGCCGGGCGCCGGGCCCATCGCTGAGTATCTCGACGAGACCCGGGGGCTCGGCCTCACGGGGCGGCGGCTGCTGCCGGAGGCGCCGGCCGCGCGGGTGGAGGTGCGGCGTCTCCTCGACTGGTTCCTGGCGAAGTTCGACCAGGAGGTGACCGGCTACCTCGTCACCGAGAAGATCCACAAGCGCTTCATGACCCCGGATCTCGGGGGCGGCCCGCCGGACATGAACGCGATCCGGGCGGCGCGCAGCAACGTGCGCTACCACCTGAAATACATCGGCTACCTGATCGCCCGGCGCAAATGGCTGGCGGGCGACCATCTGACCTATGCGGACCTGGCGGCGGCGGCCCATCTCTCCTGCGTGGACTACCTCGGCGACGTGCCATGGGACGAGGACGAGATGGCGAGGAACTGGTACGCCCGGCTGAAGTCCCGCCCGTCCTTCCGCAGCCTGCTCGCGGACCGGGTGCCCGGGATGGCGGCGGCCGACCACTACGCGGACCTGGACTTCTGACACTCGACGGGCCGACCCTGCGGCGCCTCCTCGCCGAACGGGCGCGGGCGCTCGGCTTCGACGCGCTCGCGGTGACGGGGCCGGAGGCGGTGCCGGACTTGCCGGAGCGGCTGCGCGCCTGGCTCGCGGACGGGCACCAGGCCGGGATGGGCTGGATGGCGGAGCGCACCGCCGAGCGCGCCTCGCCCACCGCCCTTTGGCCGGCCGTGCGCAGCATCGTGATGCTGGGGGTCAATGCGGGGCCGCAGGAGGACCCGCTGGCGGTGCTCGCCGCCCGCGACCACGGCGCGATCGCAGTCTACGCGCAGCGGCGGGACTACCACGACGTGATCAAGGGCAAGCTGAAGGAACTCGGCGCCGTGCTGTCCGCCCGGGGCGGTGCCGACCTCAAGGTCTTCGTCGACACGGCGCCGGTGATGGAGAAGCCGCTCGCGGCGGCGGCCGGGCTCGGCTGGCAGGGCAAGAACACGCTCCTCGTCTCGCGCGGGCACGGCACCTGGCTCCTGCTCGGGGCGATCTACACCAGTGCGGACCTGCCGCGGGACCCGCCCGGGACGGATCATTGCGGCTCCTGCCGGCGCTGCCTCGATGCCTGCCCGACCGCGGCCTTCCCGGCGCCCTACCGGCTCGATGCCAACCGCTGCATCGCCTACCTGACGATCGAGCATCCCGGACCGATCGCGCCGGAATTCCGCGCACCGATCGGCAACCGGGTGTTCGGCTGCGACGATTGCCTCGCGGTCTGCCCCTGGAACAAGTTCGCGGGCGCGGCCCGGGAGGCCCGGCTGGCGGCGCGGGAGGATCTCGCGGCGCCGCGCCTGCGGGACCTGGCGCGGCTCGACGAGGCGGCCTTCCGGGCGCGGTTCGCCGGCACCCCGATCAAGCGCACGGGGCGCGCCCGGGTGCTGCGCAACGTCCTGATCGCGATCGGCAATTCGGGCGAGGCCGGGCTCGCGGACGAGGCCCTGCGCCTTCTCGACGATGCGTCCCCGCTGGTGCGCGGGATGGCGGTGTGGGCGCTCGCCCGGCTCGCGCCCGAGCGTCTTCCGCCCGCACCGCCGGAGGCCGAGGAGGATCCCAGCGTCCTGGCGGAGTGGCGCGCGGCGAAAACCGGGTGTCCAGAGGGCGAGCCCTCTGGCGGGTGCGGGGCGGAGCCCTGCATAAATCCCGTACGGATAGGACCAGCGGCATGAACCTCTTCGTCTTCGGGCTCGGCTACACGGCGCGGCACTTCGTGGCGCGCGAGCGGGCGCGCTTCGCGACCGTCACGGCGACGCTTCAGGCGGCGCGGCCGGACCTGCCGGCGGGCGTCACCCTGCGGCTGTTCTCGCCCGAGGCGGCCGACCCGGCCATCGCGGCGGATCTCGCGCGGGCCGACGCGATCCTGGTCTCGGTGCCGCCGCAGGACGGCGACCCGGTGCTCAGGGCCTACGCGGACGCGATCGCCGCGGGTCCGGCGCGCTGGATCGGCTACCTGTCGACGATCGGCGTCTACGGCGACCAGGGCGGCGCCTGGATCGACGAGGACACGCCCGTCGCCCCCACGCACGGGCGCACCCGCGACCGCGTCGCGGTCGAGGCGGCGTGGCGCGACCTCGGCACGCGCAGCGGCAAACCCGTGCAGGTGTTCCGCCTGTCCGGGATCTACGGGCCGGGACGCAACGCCTTCGCGAAGCTGCGGGAGGGAAGGGCGCAGCGGATCGTCAAGGCGGGTCAGGTCTTCAACCGGATCCACGTGGACGACATCGCGACGGTGCTCGCCGCCTCCCTCGACCGCCCGCGGGCGGGCGCGATCTACAACGTCACGGACGACGAGCCGGCGCCGCCCCAGGACGTGACCGCCTTCGCGGCGGATCTCGCCGGGCTGCCGCTGCCCCCCGAGATCGATTTCGAGACCGCCTCCTTAAGCCCGATGGCGCGCAGCTTCTACGGCGAGAACAAGCGGGTGCGGAACCGGCGCATCAAGGAGGAGCTGGGCGTCTCCCTCCGCTTCCCGACGTTTCGCGAGGGGTTGCGGGCGCTGGTGGACGAGGGGCGCTGACGCGCCGGGTCAGCGCCGCGTGCAGGCCGCCGGCCCGCGGGTGCAGGCGATCCCCGGCGTGGTGCAGCCGGTGGCGTCCCCGTCGCGGATGCAGACCGAGCAGCCATCGGTCCATTCGCGGCAGGTCGGGTCGGACGCCGGCGAGGGGGCGGGGCGCGGGGTGCCGGGCGCGAGGTTCGCGATCAAGATCACCGCGACCACGAGAGCGGCGACGCTTCCGGCGATGCGCGCGTCCCGGGAGCGATCGGGGGCGGGGAGGGCGGGTGCGACCATGGCCTTGTCCTCGCTGCCGGGGCGGGGCCTGTCAACCGGCCGTGCCGCGTCACGCGTTCGCCGCAAAAACCGCGCACAGGGCCGGGGCTTGGCGCTTGTCCGGGACGCACACCTTGTCGAATCAGACCGAGACCGTTCGGCCCCTCAACCACCAGTCGGCGCTCCAGATCCAGCTGCAGGTCCTGCACGCGCTGATCCTGCGCGACATCCGCACCCGCTTCGGCCGCACCATGTGGGGCTACGCCATCGTCGTGCTCTGGCCGGTGGCACACCTGCTCATGGTCGTCGTGATCATGACCGTCCGCCACCTGCCGCCGGCGTTCGGCGAAAGCACAACCCTGTTCGTCTACACCGGCTTGATGCCCGTCATCGTCTTCATTTATTTGTCGCGTAAGATCATGGAAGGTGTGGCGGGAGGAAAGCCGCTGATTTCGTTTCCAGACGTTAAGGTGCTCGATCTTTGTCTGTCGCGCGCCATTGTCGAGGTGCTCAACGCCTGCATGAGTTGCACAATCATTATGTTCATTCTGTTTTGTATTGGTGTAGATCCTATCCCGCAGGATGAGTTCCTGGCAGTGCGGGCGATGCTTGTATCGATTTTTTTCTCTTTCGGTATCGGAGTTTTGCTATCAAATATTGCTTATGTTTATCCGATGTTTATGATGGGATTTGCTCTGCTTGTGATCATTGTCTACGCCGCCAGTGGAGTTTATTTCATACCCGAGGGTATGCCCAGTCAAATCTACAACATTATGATTTGGAATCCGATTACCCATATGATTATGCTTTTTCGCCAAGCGTATTATCCCGAATACGTTAATGAGGGCTCGGCAGCTTACGTGATTTATGTTGCGGGTGCGATGACGCTCATCGGATTGCTCGTGGAGCGGTTCTTCACCCGCCATCAATAGAGCAGGTCCCGCTGAAGTGGTTGCCGGTTCAGCGGAGGACATGCGTCAAAATCAAAGACCGAGAGCAGGCTTCACGTTTCAATCTGACCGAGGCCTGCTCTCGCCGCCCTGCCCCCGCTCCTCGCCGCCGCGCCGCGTGCTCTCGCCCGCTCAGGCGGCCCGCGCCGCGGCGGCGAGGAGCGGGGGCAGGGCGGCGAGGTCGAGGGGCTTCGACAAGAAGCCGTCGAACCCTGCCGCGCGGGCCTCGGCCTCGTCCTCCGCGGACGCGTTGGCGGTGAGCGCGACGAGGCGCGCGGGGGCCGCCTCCTGGCCCCGTTCGAAGGCGCGCAGGCGCCGCGCCGCCTCCAGCCCGTCGAGGCCCGGCATGCGGATGTCCAGGAAGGCGAGGTCGAACCCTTCGGCCTCGCCGGCCGCGGCCGCCTGGAGGTGGTGCAGCGCCTGCGTTCCGTCCGGCACCCAGGTGACGGCCGCGTCGAGCCGCTCCAGGGCCTTGCGGGCGAGAAGCGCGTTGATCGGGTTGTCCTCGGCCAGGAGCACCCGGGCGCGCCGCCGCGCGGTGCCACGCGACGCCGCCGTGGCCGGCGGGCGGGTGCCGCTGCCGGGCTCGGCCTCCTCGGTGAGGCGGGCATCCAGGGACGCCGCGCGCACCGGCTTGATCAGGTAGCGGTCGAATCCCGCTGCGGCCGGCGAGCCGAAGTCGCGCCGGTCGAAGGGCGACAGCAGCACGATCGCCCGCGGGACCCCCGCGGCCTTCGCGGCCCCGGCGATCCGGCGGACCGCCTCGTCGCCCAGCGCGCGGTCGGCGAGCACCGCGTCGAAGGGCGCCCCGGCCAGCGCGTCCCGGGCCGCTGCCTCGGTCGCAACGGTCGCGACCTCAGCCCCGCGCCGGGCAAGGCGCGCGCGCAGGACGGGCGCTTCCACCGCCGAGGCGGCAGCGACCAGGATCCGGCGCCCGGCCAGGGAGGGCGGGACCGGCCGCGCCCCGCCGCGGGCGGGCAGGGGCAGCACGACCCGGAACAGGCTGCCCGCCCCCGGCCGCGAGGTCACCGCGATGCGCCCGCCCATCCGGTCGACGAGGCGGCGGGTGATGGCGAGGCCGAGGCCGGTGCCCTCGTGGCGGCGGCTCGCGCTGCCGTCCCCCTGCTCGAATTCTTGGAACAGGAGCGGCAGGCGCTCCTCCGGGATGCCCGGCCCGGTATCGCGGATCGCCAGGACGAGGTCGCCGCCCTCCCGGGTGGCCGTGACGCCGACCCCACCCTCCTCGGTGAACTTCACGGCGTTGCCCGCGAGGTTGAGGAGGATCTGGCGCACCCGGTCCCGGTCCCCGACGATCTCGAGCGGGAGGTCGTCGGCGATGTCGGCGGCGATCTCCAGGCCCTTGTCCTGGGCGCGGGGCGCCAGCAACTCGACCACGCCCTCCACCAGCGCGGCGGGGTCGAAGGGCTCGGCCGCGAGGTCGAGGCGCCCGGCCTCGATCTTCGAGAAATCCAGGATGCCGTCGATGAGCGTGAGCAGCGCCTCGCCCGAGGTCTTCACCGCGCGGATGTAGGTCTCCTGCTCGGGGCTGAGCGGCGTCTCCAGGAGGAGGGCGGCCATGCCCAGGATGCCGTTGAGCGGCGTGCGGAACTCGTGGCTGACGGTGGCGAGGAACCGCGACTTGGCGACGCTCGCCGCCTCCGCCCGGCTGCGGGCCTCGTCGAGGGACCGCACCGCCTCGACGCGCTCGGTGATCTCGCGCCCGGCGCGCAGCACCTCCGGCCGCCCGTCGCGGCCGACCACGGCGGTCTCGACGATGGCGAACCAGCGCGGGCTGCCGCCCTCCGGCGGCGCGATCGCCACGTCCTCGCCGCGGGTCCCCTCGGGACTGTCTTGGGTCGGCAGGCGCGCGACCACGGCGGCCTGCGCGGTGGTGCCGAGGAGGTCCACCGGGCTGCGGCCGAGGAGGCGCGCGAAGCCCTCGTTGGCGAAGGTGATGCGGCCCTCCGCGTCGCGCTGCACGATGAGTTCGACCTGCGCCTCGACGAGGCGGCGGTAGCGCTCCTCGCGCTCGGCGAGCCGCCAGAGGCGGTCGTGGAGGTGCTCGATCTCGCGCTCGCGGCGGGCGCTCGCGCGGCGGGCGAGGTGGCGGATCAGCCCGGCCGCGAGGAGCGCCAGAAGAGCGACGAGCAGTTCCACCCCCGCGGCGGTGCCGTAGACCGCGCGGCCGATCGCGCCCTCGCCGGGGGGCGGAACGGCGAGTCCGGCCTGCAGCACTGCCTCGCCCCGTTCCATGCCGCGCGCCCCTGGTCCCGTCCCGCCCCACAGGATGGCGCCCGGACCTGAAGGATGGCTTGCGCGACAGGCTTAGCGGAAGGCGAATGGCATCGGGCGCAATCGCGCGGTCGGCGCCGGCAGGTGGGAGGTGGGTCGGGGTGCCCCGCCGCCGATCAGGCGGCGCTGCGCGCTCCCGCCCGGCTCCGGTAGGACAGGGCCTCGGCGAGGTGCGCCCGGCGCACCCTCGCTTCGCCGTCGAGGTCGGCGAGCGTACGGGCGACCCGCAGCACCCGGTGGAACCCGCGCGCCGAGAGGCGCATCGCCTCGGAGGCGTCGCGGATCAGGGCCAGCCCGTCCGGATCCGGCCGCGCGGCCTCCTCGATCTCGGCGGCGGGGCAGGAGGCGTTGGTGGTGCCGGGCGGCAGGCCCGCCCCGGTGTAGCGCCGGTCCTGCAGCACCCGGGCCGCGGCGACGCGGGCGGCGGCCTCGGCCGAGCCCTCCGGCGGGGGCGGCAGGATCAGGTCGGCCGCGGTCACGGCCGGCACCTCGATCTGCAGGTCGATGCGGTCGAGCAGGGGACCGGAGAGGCGCGCCTGGTACTGCGCCACGCAGCGCTCGTTGGGCCCGCGGCGGCAGGCATAGCCCGGCTCGTTCGCCTGGCCGCAGCGGCAGGGATTCATGGCGGCGACGAGCTGGAACCGGGCCGGGTAGGTCACCCGGTGGTTCGCCCGCGCGATCATCACGCTGCCGGTCTCCAGGGGCTGGCGCAGGGAATCGAGCACCTGGGGCGAGAATTCCGGCAATTCGTCGAGGAACAGCACCCCGCCATGGGCGAGCGACGCCTCGCCGGGCCGCGCCCCGGCGCCGCCGCCCACTAGGGCGGCCATCGAGGCGGAGTGATGGGGCGCCCGGAACGGCCGGCGGTTCGACAGGGCGCCGTCCTTCAGCTCCCCGGCCACCGACTGGATCATCGAGACCTCCAGCAGCTCGCGGGGCCCGAGCGGCGGCAGGATCGAGGGCAGGCGGGCGGCCAGCATCGACTTGCCGGCCCCCGGCGGCCCGTTCATCAAAAGGTTGTGCGCGCCGGCCGCGGCGATCTCCAGGACGCGCTTCGCCCCTTCCTGGCCCTTGATCTCGCGCAGGTCCGCCTGTGACGGGCCGGGCGCGGCCACGGCCGGGCTCGGCCGGGCCATGACCTGCGTGCCCTTGAAGTGGTTGGCGAGCTGGATCAGCGAGCGGGGAGCGAGCACGTCGAGGTCGCTGGCCGCCCAGGCGGCCTCCGGGCCGCTCGCAGCGGGGCAGATCAGCCCGAGGTTACGGGCGTTGGCGGCCATGGCGGCCGGCAGCACGCCCGCCACCGCGGTGAGGCCACCGTCGAGGGCGAGTTCCCCGAGCACGCAGTAGCCCGCCAGCGCGTCCGCCGGGAGCGCGCCGATGGCGCCCATCACCGCGAGCGCGATGGGAAGGTCGTAATGCGAGCCCTCCTTGGGCAGGTCCGCCGGGGCGAGGTTGACGGTGATGCGCTTGGCCGGCAGCGCCAGCCCCGAGGCGACGAGCGCGGCGCGCACCCGCTCGCGGGATTCCGCCACCGCCTTGTCGGGGAGCCCGACCACCGTGAAGGCGACGGCCCCCGGCGCGATCTGCACCTGCACGTCCACGGCCCGCGCCTCGATCCCCTCGAAGGCGACGGTGGCGACGCGGGTGACCATGGCGGATTCAGTTCCGGAGGAGCTTCCGCAAGGGTAGGCGGAGCGCCGCCGCCGCACAACCCGCCGGGCACGGCTCCTGCATTCGGGTCGGGCACGGCACCGCAGGATCGGCGGCGCGTTGACCGGGTGGGCCCGCCCGACGGGCCTCCCGGCGCGAGAGGAGGCAGCATGACCACGCCCCCGAAACAGAACCCGCTGCTCGCCCTGACCTATCCGGTCGCCTTCCTGGCCGGGGCGCTGGCCCTCGGGACGCTGGCGAACGGCTGGGTGCGCCCGGCCCCCGTCGTCGCCCAGAGCTTCGAGCCCTGAGCGGCCGCGTTCGGGGAAACGGTCTCCCCGGACGCGGCCTCGGATCAGGCGGCGGACTTGCTGTTCAGGAAGGCGCGCTGCTCCTCGGCCGGGGCGCTGAGGAGTTCGTCCATCGCTGCCTTGGGCATCGGGGCGCCGAACAGGTAGCCCTGGCCGTAATCGCAGCCCTGGCCCGAGAGCCACTCGACGCTCGCGGCCGTCTCGATGCCCTCGGCGGTGGTGGTGAGGCCGAGGCTGGTGCCGAGCTTGATGATCGCGTCGACGAGCTTCGCCCGCTCCTCGCTCATGGTGATCGAGTCGACGTAGCTGCGGTCGATCTTCAGCTTGTCGAAGCGCAGCTCGCGCAGGTGGTAGAGGCTGGAATAGCCGGTGCCGAAATCGTCGAGCGCGATGCGCACCCCGAGATTCTGCAGGGAGGAGAGGGTGGCGCGGGTCGCCTCCAGATCCTGCACCAGGGCGGATTCGGTGATCTCCACCTCGAGCCGGTTCGGCGGGAAGCCGGTCTCGGTGAGGATGGCGAGGATCCGCTCGGCGAGCCAGCGGTCCTGGAACTGCTGCGGGGCGATGTTGACGGCGAGCCGCAGGTGGGGCGGCCAGGCGCGCGCGTCGAGGCAGGCCTGCCGCAGCAGGCGGTAGCTGAGATCGGCGATCATGCCGGTCTCCTCCGCCGCCGCGATGAACTGGCCGGGCGCGAGCAGGCCGCGGACCGGGTGGCGCCAGCGGGCGAGCACCTCGACGCCGACGAGTTCCTGGTTCGGCAGCGCCACGACCGGCTGGTAGAAGGGCTCGATCTGCCCACCCTCGATCGCTTGGCGCAGCTCGGTCTCCAGGAGGGCGCGCTCCTTGAGTTCGAGATCCATGGCGCTCTGGAAGAAGCGGTAGGTGCCCCGCCCGTCCTTCTTGCCCTGGTACATGGCGAGGTCGGCGGCGTGCATGATCGCGTTGGGATCCGCGTCGTCGTGGGAGATCAGGGTGATCCCGACGGTGGCGCCGACCTTCAGCTCGACGTTCGACCATTCCACCGGGCGCGCGATGGCGGCGATGATATGCTCGGCGAGGCGGGCCAGGACGTCGCTGGCGATCTCGGTCTTGACGAGGAGGGCGAACTCGTCGCCGCCGAGCCGGGCGGCAAGCCCGTGGACCGGCGCGAGCGCGCGCAGGCGGTCGGCCACGGCGCAGAGCACAGCGTCCCCGGCCGCGTGGCCGTAGAGGTCGTTGACCGGCTTGAAGCGGTCGATGTCGATCAGCAGCACGGCGCCGGTCTCCGGCCCGCCGCCGGCGCGCAGGTGCCGGCCGATCGCCTCGAGCAGGAGGCGGCGGTTGGCGAGGCCCGTGAGCGCGTCGTGGCGGGCGACGGATTCCGCGTGGGCCGCCGCCGCGTCGCGCTCGCGCATCACCCGCCTGAGCTTCAGCGACTTGCGGATGGTGACGCCGACCATCGTCAGGCCCATCAGCATGCCGAAGGTGAACAGGTCCGACAGCCCGTATTCGAGGATGAGGTGGTTGAAGGCCCGGAACACGCCGGCTTCGGCGCCGATCAGCCCCCAGAAACCCGCGATCACCAGCAGGCACAACGCCTCGTAGAGTTCGCCTTCTCCCCATGTCGATCGCGTCTTGGCGGCCATGCCTCACCCCACTGCTGGCGGCTCGGTGATCGCATCCGCGGTTTAAGAAACCTGACGGGGATGTGGCGCCGCGGTCCGTGGACCGTCGCCGTGGTTAAAGCGGGCTTGCCCGCGATCGCGTCGGCGCGGGCCTTCGCCGCGAAATGCCGGGTGACGGCCCGCCTCCGCTGCGGTAACGGTCGACGACCCGCGCCGCGGGGCCCGTAGCTCAACGGTTAGAGCTGACCGCTCATAACGGTCTGGTTGCAGGTTCGAATCCTGCCGGGCCCACCATTGTCTTCAAAGGGTTAGCCCACTTGTTGCGGACATCTTGCGGGTTCATCGAACCTATGGGCCCCTAACAGGGCAGCAGGGGCGAGCACCCAGCGCATCGGGCTCGCATGGCCCGAACCTTTCTTCTTCACGATCTCTGGACCGGGGTCGCTCAACTTGTGCCCGAGCTTAAGCCGAGCCTGAAGGGCGACCGGCCGCTGGTCGCGAACCGAGCCGCCCTGACAGGGATCCAATCCGTCCTGCGCTCGGGCATCCGATGGGAGATGCGCCTGATAGAGATGAAGTGCGGAGGCGGGGATCAAGCGACACATAGTCACGGACGCCCGCTACACGCCGCTTGGCCTCGTTCTGACGGGTGCCAAGCACCGAGGCAGTCCGATTTTGGCTCCGACTATAAATACAGTTCCAAGCCTTCGCAGTAGGCAGCAGGAGCGCCCGCGCCGTTGGCGCGCAAGTTGCACACCTACAAGGCGCGGCGGCAGAAGTGTTGTGCCTGCGGGATTGTGCTGCGCATCTCACCGCGCAGTATCGGGAGCAGCGGCTAGCTTGGCCATAACCACCGGGTCGTAAAGCGCACCTACGCGTGGTTCAACTGCTTTAGCCAATTGCCCATCTGCCACGAGCCTCGTGTCAACATCTATGAGGTATCCACTGACCTTATCACTAGTTTGATCATTTTTCACCATATTATAGCGTGCCGATTTGCACTCTCAATATGTCTTAGAGAATGAACCCGCGGTCGTTGTTGTCTGGTTTCCAACTGTGACTTCGATCTGTCCGTTAGGGCCGCTCTGACCATCGCCTAGCTTCCGACCACCACCACCAGCGACGCCGTTGGCGCCAGGTCCCCGGCCTCCTCCACCACAGTGCCCACCTGTATTACCTCTTGGTCCCCCAGTGCCAATCATCCCAGGTTGCCCAGGCTCACCGCCTGAGCCATGGCTTCCTCCGTTCGAGATAACATTGATTGTCGATCCTGGCGTAACAGTCTTAAATTTCAAAATAACAGTTCCTCCGGAACCGCCGTTACCACCTCTACCGCCATCCCCGCCGGCTCCGGAGTTGCCGCCTTGCCCTCCGTTCCCAGGGCCACTTTTGCAATCAAAGAACCCGTTGACTGAGTCGCCTCCGCGACCGCCAGCCCCGCCGTGCCCTCCTGAGCCGCCTGAACCGCCGTTGCCACCAGCTTGGCCAGAATTTACAATTCTAAGATTGCCGGTAAAACTATCGGCTTCTATACGTACATCACCCGGTGTAGTACCAGATGCTCCGTCAGTACCAGCGGCGCCAGACCCACCATCGCCGCCCTTGCCGCCAGAGCCCTGCGCGCCATTACCACCATTGCTTCCATTAGTGCCCGTTCGCCCGTCTTTTGCACTTACTCCGGCTGGATATGCTCTGATCTCGGTTTGACCAGTTAAAGCTTTTGCTCTAATGTTTACCGGCCTACCGTATGTATCAATTGTGGCGGGCAGATCAACATCATTAGGTTGATCTGGATTAGGGGAGGATGCGGTCGCTTTTCCGATTAATATGTTGACAACACACTCGTGATACAGTTTAAGGCCGGCTAATCTATCAGCCGCAGGTAGTGAATTCAAGAAGTCGGCTGATGTGATCAGCTTAGCGCCTTTTGCATCTACAACCTTGTCTTTATATACTGACTCAAAATTCCCTTTTATTTCTCCGGTCAGAGAAATATTTGAACCGGCTGCGCATAAGGTGAGTATGTTATTAAATTCCTCTAATGAAGGTAGCTCCCTCTGTTGACAATATGCTGGTGACATCTCAAATATCAAAATGATACCAAGTACGATTTGTGCGAAATTCATCTGAAACTCTCCATTTTAGATTATCTAGTCGGGATTTCCAGGTCGCGTATTCACACCAATAACAGCAGATATAGCGCCGATCAAAGCAGCAAGCACGAGTTTGAAGCCTTCGGATGCCATAGGAAGAATTGCATCTCGTACACTAAGCGAAAAATTATCGCTGACCAGAAGAAGCAAAACGCAAATAATCATTAAAAAAAAATACATAGATATTGCCACCAACTGCGATTTATTCATTTTGTTTCACCTCGACAAAATACTTGATGACACTGGTCGCGCCGTTTTGGATAGATCGGAATTTTGATTTGACTTATACCAGATCTGTCGGGAAATGGCAATGCCACAGAGTGTCGAAATTTCACGTCATCCGCCAGATCAAATATTCGCAGAGTAATATAAAAGCTGATTTGCAAATCTTTTTGGTGTTTAAACGCACGTAAAAGCAATTTCACGGAATATGTTATCCGATAGTATTCTATTTATCTCCAGAATTGACGAATAAACTCATCAACATATGCTTTTTATTTTCCAATTATAACCGCATGATTTGATTTGCAAAATTTAAATGCCGCGCGCAAGCAAGATTGTCGGGCGCGTCTTCTAAGAATTTATGGAACGAACTCTTGTGAAGTCCAGCACGTCGGCAGCGCGGCGCAGGTGCGTAGGCGAGAAGCGACCGTAGACGCGCTCAGTCACAGCCGTGTTGGAGTGCCCGAGCATCTGAGCGACCTCGGCCATTGGTACGCCCGCCTCGACCATATGGACGGCCGCGGTGTGGCGCAGGACATGGGGTGAGACGCTGTCCAGGCCAGCCGACTTCACTGCAGCGTTGAACCCGGTCTTGATGCTTGCCACCTGTCCGCCGGCCCACTCGATCACATAATCGGACAGCGCTTCGCCTCGCGCCTTGCTGAGCACGGCGCGCAGCCCAGCGTTCATCGGGACGATCGCGCGCCCCTTGCGCGGGCCGGTGTCGCTGGTGCGCAGGTTGATCTGGCCTCGCTCGAAATCGACGCGGTCCCAGGTCAGTTCGAGGACCGCGCCAACGCGGGCGCCGGTCGCCAGCATCAGGTGGATGGCGTTCTTGATGTGCGGGGCGGCCGGGGCGTCGAGGAGCTTCTCGATCTCGGCTATTGTAAGGTAGCGCTCTTTCGGGGCCGGCTTGGCGGGCCGCTCGATACGCGGCGCCTTCTCGGGCCCGAGCGCCCACACCAGCACCGTCCGGAGGTGACCGAGTTCCGTCCAGATTGTGCCGTCGTGCTTGCCGGCTCTCCGGCGGGCGTCGGTGTAGGCGCGGCACGTCGCCGTCGTGATCTGATCGGGTCGAAGGTGCCCGAAATGCGGGCTGACCGCCTTCCACTCGTGCTTCATGGCCGCTGCGACACGGCGGCCTTCCTTCTCGGCCCGATAGCCTTCCCAGAGGTCGGCGATTGTGGCTCCCTTCGGCGCGGCAACCTCGCGCCTGATCACGTCGAGGGCTTCACGCTCCGCGTCCTTGGCCGTGAGTGCGTCAAGACGATAACGCCGTCGCTTTCCGTCAGCCCACCAGGAGACGACGTAGCGTCCGTTAAGGCGTCCGATCCGGTAGTCTCCTGGCATCGCTCAAATTCCAGCACGGCATCTGGGGGTACTCTAAGCAAGCGGGAGCCGACCCGAAAAGCGCGAAGCTCGCCGCGCCTGATCAGGTTGCGGACATGGTTGGCCGAGCAGTCCCATCGCTCGGCGACCTGCTCGGGCGTCAGGGGGCGCGGGCGTGGCGTGCTCACAGCTGTCTCCTCAGGATCCTCAAGGCGATTGTCCTGACGCATCGGAGCGTTGCTCACCCTTTCCGCCGCTGCACCAGCCACACCGCTCGCAGGTACGGCCGGCTGGACAGCACCACCTCCGGCGCTCGCCAGGACGGTCTGGCCCCTCGCTCGCGCCGATCCTCCTCGCGGTAGATCGAGGCCAAGCGGTTGAGCGCCGACAGTAGCTTGAGCGAGCGGGCGAGAGGGCGTTGGAACCGGAACGCCATCCAGAGGTCGTAGACCTCGGCGCCGCGCCGCGAGCGCCGGTTGTTCCACTCCTGGCGACAGCTGGAGCAGCAGAACTCGGAATGGCGCATGGCGGCTTCGTAGGCGTGGCCGCATTCCAAGCAGGTCCGCGCGTACCGGAGGGGTGCGGTTTCGCGTTCCTGAACCGCCTGAGCTGGTGCGTTCAAACTCATGGCGCGTGGCTCACCGAAGCCGCTGCTCGTCGGCGGTAGAAGGGCGACCGACGCCTAGAAGGTGGCCAGCAGCTTCGGGATTACCGGCACGATCGCGAGGGCGATCAGGATCGCCACAAACAGCCAGTCCAGCAGGATGGTGAGATGCCGCTGCGTCATGGCGTGAGCAGGGCATGGCGCCGGTGGGCGCGTCAACGGGCATGGCGCACCTTCGCGTTGTCGATCGCCATGTCGGGGGCGAGCCGGGCGACGGTCATGTCGCAGCAGGCGGTCAGGTCCGTGTCCGCGAGGCTCAGGGAGCTCCTGACGGTGCCGTCGAGGCTGACCAAGTCGATTGCCGCGAGGCCTCGCATGCCGACGATTCGCCAGTTGATGCCGCCGAAGGTCACCAGGCAGTGGTCATCGTGCTGGGCTGTGTGACGGCGCTGGCGAGGGCTACGCGCGGCGCACCGGGTGATCGGGTTCCATGTGGGGTCGGTGCGCTCGACGGGGCTGTGCGCGGCCATGGTCACTCTGCTGCTTCCGCAAGCCCGACCGGGCTGCCTGCGAGCCTCTGGAGCACCTCGTCGAGCGAGATGCAGATGTCGGTCGCGAGGAGCTGCATTAGCTCGGGCTCCTCACCATCCTGCGTGAGGATCAAGCAGCGCTTGCCGGCGCCGCAGAACCATCCGGCTTCCAGGTGCGCCGATCGCCCACAGGGCAGCAGCAGGACGCAGGTGTCCGCCCACTGCATGCCGCGAAGGTCCGACACGAAGCCGCGTGCGGCGATCGGGTGAGTGGTCAGGAGACGCCGGTACTCGGCCGCGGACCAGGCCTGCCACTCGGGATCAATTTCGGACCATGCGAAGCCCGGCACGCCGTTGAACGGGTTGCGGAAGTCGTAGACCTCGTGCCCTGCGGCCCGAAGGGTGGCGACCACCTCTGGCTGCTTCGGATTGCGCCAGGACGAGGCGACGTAGATGCGATGGGACACGGTTAAGCTCCAGCGGGTCAAGTACGCTCTACGTCTGGCGAGTGGTGAGAGAGGGTGGCGGCGATCAGGTCCAGATCGGCCGCGTAGTCGCGCAGGCGTGTCGCGTTCGCGTTGTAGAGGACTGGCGGGGACTTCCCGGCTGCAGCCCAGAGCGGGTCGGCGATCTCGGCCAGCCGAGGCCCGATCCGGCCGCTCAGCTCGCGGTACCTGTCGCGCCAGAACTCGGCTTCGGCCGCCAGTTCCGCCGATGCACCGGCTGGCCCAGCGAATACGGCAGTCGCGATCGTGCGTCGGCACCGCTCGGAGAGGAGGCCGAAGGTATCGTCTTCCACCGCCCAGGTCATGGCTTGTCGAAGGAGTGAGATGATCTCCTCCGCACGAGCGGCCCGAGTGCTCGGATCCGGCGCGGCTGATGCGTCGAACAGAACGGGTGCGGAGGTGCTCTTATGCATCGACGTGATCTGAATTGAGATACTGCCTTGCAGCATCTTCGAATTCACTGTAGTCATGCCCAGAGGATTTCAGCCTGAGAGGCCTGACGGCATGAAGATACTTGGAGCTATCACGGCTGCGGTTGGCGTTGTTATTCTTGCTTACAGCTTCATTGGCCGAGAGCGCCGTGATGATCGAACCAACAGCCTTCTTTTGCTGGCAGCCTTTTCTCTTAGTATCGGTGGGGCGCTGCTCGTCATATTTTAGGTTCGACAACTGGAATGGGCTGGGTGTCATGATCTCGACTCCGGCACGAAGAGGGAGCGCCGCGGCGGGAGCGGCCTACCGAGCGGCGCGGTGGCGCGATGGGCGGGCTCGCCAGCGTGGAGCGGGCGGCTGCCGGCGATCGGGTGCCGCGACCGGTGCGCGCCGATATGGCGGGTCTCGCGGCGCACGGCCTCGGCGTGGTTGGCGGCGTCCTGCTTCGTCTTGCGCCGGTGGCAGTCCCGGTGCGCCGGACGCATGTTGTCGTCCGTGTCGGCGAGCCGGCCGAGCAGGTTGCGCGGGATCACGTGTTCGATGTCCCACGGCTCCCGGGTGCCATCGATCGCGCGGTTGCAGATGTGGCAGATCCGCTTGTGGAGCAGGTAGAGGCGGACGCGCTCTCGGTCGGAGAGCTTGGGGCGGGGATCCGTCATGCCGCTCTCCCGCCCTGGCGGAGCAGCTGCGGGCTGGTGACGCCGATCATGTCGGCCACGACGGCCAGCACGGCATCCTTCGAACGCTGGAACTCGGCGCTGCCCATCGCGCGCATGGACTGGCTCTGAGCCGTCCAGCGGATGACGACAGCCTCGCGAACCGAGATGACCGCGAACTCGTCGACCGGTTGAAGGAAGGCGGCCAGTCGCCGTGCCTCGGCCTTCGAACTCGCGACGAAGGTCTGCTCGTCGCGGAAGCCCGCCTTGATCAGCGCATATTTCCGGAGGTGCTCCGGGGTGGGAAAGCGGGCGGCCTCCGCCTCCGGCAGGCTCTCCCAGGCATCGCGCAGACAGGCGAAGTAGTGGCCGTGAGCGGCGGAGCTACGCGGCTCGTGCTCGGCGAGGACGTAGTGCTCGCCGATCGTGAATTGGCGGTCGCAAAGCTGCCGGAAGCGGGCCAGCGGCACCATCGACTCGCCGTCCCACTCGCACGCGATGGGGAGGGTGGCGCTCATTCGGCCGCCTCCGGGCGACGCCTCTTGGCGGGCCAGCCGAGGGCGACGAGACGGTCCCTGGCGTACTCGCGGACCCCATCGCGGATGCCCGGCGCGAGGCAGGCGAGCCGCTGCTGCGTCTCGGGGTCGAGCATCAGGTCGGTGACCGCGTTGATGGTCTTGGCTTTGTCGATGTCAGCCTTCAGCCCGACCTCGATCGCAGCCGGCCCCTCGTCGAAGTCGGCATCCTTGCGGTTCCGCTCGGATGGTGGCCGGTTCGCTGTGCTGGCTTGGCGTCGCTCCTGGGCGTCAGCGTTCGCCTCTTTGAACTCGTCGGCCTCGTCTTCCGAGTAGAGCAGCCCGTGGAGCCCCACGAGCTTCAGGATCACTCGATCCTTCCCGCGCTTCTCTGCCATCGCATAGACGTATGCCGCCTGCTTGCCAGAGACCCTGTAGTTCATGCCGATCAGCGCCTCGCCGATCGACCACTCGGTGCGTTCGCCGCTCGGGCTCGGCATGTGCCCTGTCACCAGGATCACCGCCTCGTCGCGTTCGGCGCGGACGAGAACCGGAGCATCGAAGCGGATGCGCGCCTGAGCGGCGATGCGCTCAAGCGCCTTATGGTAGATCACGGCGGTGCCCTGCACCCGCCACACGTTGCCGGCCAGCGGCTCCCCGTAGGTCGCGAGGATCTCCGCGATCTGCTTGTCGCTCTCGGCACCCATCACACCACCTGCCGCACTTCGTGAAGGGTCACGCCGGGGAGCTCGCGCTGCCCGGCAGCGGTCCGGCGCTCGGCGATGGTCGTGAGGTGGCCGATCATCTCGTCGCGGGCATTCGCCCAGACCCAGCGCGCGAAGGCGGTCGGGTCGGTCAACTCGGCGCGGTAGGACGTCCGGAGGGTGGTCGCGCGGGCGCCTCCACGTGCGGCAGCGCGGTCCTGCTCGGCCCGATCGGCCGCGCGCTCCGCAGCGCGGGCTTCGGCCGCCAGGACCTCGGCCTGCTCGCGGCCTTCGAGATCTCCGGGCGAGCTGACGGCGAAGGCCAGTGAGGCCTCCCGGGCGCGTTCCTCGGCCTCGCGTCGGGCGGCCTCGGCCGCGGCCCGCTTCTCCGCCTCCTGCCGCTCGAGGTACGGTGCCAAGGCTGCCTTGCAGGCCTCCGCGAGCAGAGTCGCCTTGCCCTTCGGACCCTTCACCGAGCCTTTGAAGCCGGCGATGAGCGTGTTGTAGCGGGCCTGCACCTCGGCTGCAGCCTCGTCATGGGGCCGCTTTTCCGCGATCCGGCGCTCGTCGGCGCGGTTCGCCGCTTCCCGGGCCATGGCGAGGAGCTTCGCCACGCTGTCGGCCTCGACCTGCGTCGTGACCGGCGAGCCGTCGAGCCAGTGCTTGCCCTCTGTGTAGAGGGCGCTGATCTCGTCGCGCGAAAGTTCGAACGGCGTGAGCTCCGGCGGGTGGTTGTGATCCCGCGGGGGGAGGTCGGTGGCGGAGGCCGGCTCAAGCATGGCGCTGCTCCGGCGCCCGGCCGCCGAGGAGGCTCGCCATCTCGCTGAGGGCCGCCCAGGGCATGCGCCAGAGCGCGGCGATCGCGATCTCGGCGGCCGTCCAGGCCACGGCCATCAACTCGGCGAGGGACAAGGACGCGGGCACGAGGGTGTCGGTGCTGGTGGTCATGGTCACGCTCGGTTGGGCGGGGAGGGGGAGCGTCATTCTGCGGCTGCGGCGGGTCGGCGGGCCTGCAGCTCAGCGGCTTTGGCGTAGCTGATGCCGGCATCGCCCCTGGTTGAGTGGGCGATGCGCCAGTGCTCGGGGCAGTAGGAGCTTCCAGGCCGGACCGGAGCGCCGCAGAAGCGATGGCGGCCCGGCGGGACGCGGTCCGCGGTGATCGGGTAACGACACCCGCGGGGCGGGAGATTCGCCAGGGCAAACCCCGCCTCGGGCGCCGGCACATCGCCGTCCGTCAGCGCGATCATGCGCGCGAGCATGGCGACGGCGGAGACCAGCAGGTCGCGCCGAAGCGCCGGGAGGTCGGCGCCGTCCGCCGCGAGGCCCGCGAACACGACGGCGTCGCCGAGGTCGCTCATCCAAGGATCCAGCGGGCCTGAACCGGAATACCGGGTGGAGCACACGGACCAACCGAGGCGGACGGCCTCCCGCGCAGCTACCGCGGGAGCCCCGGCCAGCACCTCGGAGGCGCGTCGCTGGGCCTTTTCCCCGATGCCGACGTGCTCGCTGGCGATTGCGGCGGCCCGGCGAGCCTTCAGGATCGCGGGGCGTGCGGCGCTGAGCTGCGTCAGGTCCGTAATCTCCGGCAGCGCGGTGAGCCGGTCAGCCGCCTCCGACAGGCCGGCTTGTCGCAGCCAAGCCGGGGCGTGACTGCGCAGGAGCCAGTCGGCGGCGACGGCGGCCCGGCGAGCCGCCAATGCGGCGGATCCGCGGCTGCCGAGGAGGCGCGGCAGCAGCGGCAGCAGGATCGGGCGCTCCGACTCCGGCAGGCGCTCGTGCAGCGTGAGGCTGGCCTCTGCGAGCACTTCGCAGGCGCGCGGGTCGGGCATCCCCACGCTGCCGATCAGGCCCGCGACGCGCTCCAGGCGCTCGGGGTCGATGAGGGGGCGGGTGGCGGCCATCACGCGGCAGCCCCACGGACGGACGTGCGTCCCGCAGCCGGAGCCCGCGCGGTCAGGTCAGCCGCTACGGCTTTCCGCCCGTCCTCACCCTCGGCCAGGGTATGGATGTGCAGCTCGGTCGCGCCGCGCTGGCAGCAGGCGGCGAGCCAGCCGAGGTATCCGGGATCGCGAACCGGGCAGGCCCGCGCGGCGACGATGGTTGCGTGGCCCTTGCCGTCGCGGTGGACCGCCAGGGCCACACCCGCGGCAGCGTCGAATGCGTCCTCGCGGGTGAGGTGCAGGATCGTGGCGACGTAGCGCCGGCCAGAGAGGCCTCGCCAGGCGGTGAGCTTGCCGCTCCCGTCAGCGCGCCCGGCGCTCCGGAGGGGCAGCTCGCGGACAGGGGAAAGGGGCGTGCGGTCCTGCTCGATGCTGCGCATCGCGGCAGACCAGGAGATGTGGCGGCGAGAGGACATTAGAGCGGCCCATCCGTTATGGATGGCCAAGTGCATCACATGCACAAATGTGCGTCAACTGGAAAAGTGCATCAGGCGCACATTTTGCGCGATCGGCTTTTCCACAGCTCTCCACAGGCTCGACGGCGATCGCTCCGAAACACGTTGACCTAAGGGCATGTTCTTGCTTTGTTCCACAGCATTACGCAACCTGTGGTGCGGCTCAGGAGCTGCCATGCCCACTCTGACACGATTCACCGTGCAATCGTATCGTCGCAATGACGCCGGGGATCTTGTGGCCGAGGACCCATTGCACTTTCACCATCCAGACCAAGCGCGGCAAAGGCTTGAGTATCTTGCAACTCGCCGCGCTGGGGTAATCGCATACAAGTGGATGGGCAATATGAGGACCGGAGAAATGGGCAGAATCAGCCTGCTCTGCCGGTCCGGCGTTGTGCCGAAGTACGCTGCAATTGCACTTGGCCTTGACGACGAGGCAGCTTAGGAGTGAGAGTTTGCTCGTTTGTGGAAGAGCTGACGAGTGCCTTGGCAACTTTCACAATCTGTTCTCGTTCTGCCGGTTTAGCTTGATCCCAAATGGACCAGATACCTTCTGGGTCGCTGGGATCGCGAACCAGCAAATCTGAGATCTCACAATTGTAGAACTCGGCCAGCTGCTCTAATAAATCTTGTGAGTAGGGCACTTCGCCCTTCTCAACACGGCCGAGATTCGGCCCCGTCATTCCGATCTCAGCGCTAACCTCAGCGAGTGAATACCCGCGGTGCTTGCGCCACTGGCGAAGGAAGTTCGGGCGCCGCTCGCGCTTCGGCTTAGGCACAGGAGGCATGAGCCAGTGTCGCCGATGCTCCACGGAGCGCTACGCTCAGCGATGCACAAAAGTGCTTGACATACATAGTGTATGGCATGCATTTTTATCCCATGAAGCTCGCTGACTGGCTCAAGCAGAACGGCAAAACCGCGACTTGGCTCGCTGGCCAGCTCGGGCGGGATCCGTCGTTCATCACCCGCGTGAAGAACGGCGACGCCATGCCGTCGATAACGGTGGCCGCCGAGATCCAGCGGATCACCGGAAATGAGGTGACTGCGATCGACTTCGTGCCAGAGGCAATCGATCCGTCGCCGGCTGCGGCTATCGCCCCCGCCCAAGCGGAGGCGTCAATATGACCACCGCGCTCGTTCACTTGGCGCAAGGAGCCTTCGATGACCGACGAGCAAATAGTTCGCGCCATGGCGACAATGGCGGTGTTAATTCGCAATCCGGCGGATCATTTCCAGCGAGAGGTCGAGGGTTATACTCTCCTGATCGCGCATATGGCAGGCGTCGAGTTGACCGAAGCGATCCCCGATTTTCGGGACGCGCTTCGGCAAACCGTGCCTCCGTCCGCCAGAACCGGAGATCAGTCGCCGCTCCCCTGATCCCGCAGCTTCAGGTTTGCAGTCTGCTCGCAGAGCCGAACGAGATCCATGTGCATCCGGTGGGCGGCCTCCCTAACGTAGTCCATGGGATCGACTTCTTCCCGTTTGATGTACACGGGGAACAAGATCTGCTGTTCTCCCCGAGAAATCAGAAATTCTACAACACAGAAATCGGTTTTTGCCGTGATACTACTTGCCTCAAAATCTTGCCCGATAACATGGCGGATATCTCTGAATGCAATAGAGAATTCATTGCCACCACTTGGTTTGACAATATGGCTCCGGTTTCTTTCGTGTTCCAGCTTCTCAAGAATATTGCTCCAGCCGCTCTTGTTTTCCGTCGTCATTTTCATTCTCCAGTCGGTGAGTCGCAATCGCTGATCGTAGAGGCTGTGCCTAGGCTGTCACTCGTGGCGACCTGGGCGCGGTCACTTGTCCCCGTCGTCCACCAGCGGCGCGCCAAGGCCAGCGCCTCCCATCCCGCTGCAGGAGCCTGACATGCGCCTCCCTCTCGGCGCGATCGCGGTCGCGCACCTTGCCGTCGTCGTCGCGATCATCGGAACCGTGGCCGCGGTCGCGGTATCTCGGCTTCTTGTCCTTCCGGATCCCGTGAACGGCCCCGTCCGCGTCCTCACGGAGGCCAAGCCGTGACGACGCTCTCCCGCATCTCGCAGATGAGCCGCGCCGGTCACGTGCTCGCGTCGAGCAAGTTCCAGCTCACCCCGGCCAACCGTCTGCGCCAGATCCTCGAGGATGCCGGCGGCCGGGCGGAGATCGAGTACGACGAGCCCGCCCTCGAAGCCCTGATCCGCGACGCCGAGACGGCGCTGAGCCGCCTGCGCGCCGAGCGGCAGGCCCGCGGCATCCGCGCCGAGGGCGGCTACCTTCCCGTGCAACGCCGCCTCTCCGCGGATGGCGATGTCCTAATCGATTGGGGGCAGCGATGACCGCCCCATCGCAACGCGCGGCACTCCGCAGCGCGTCCGCCCGCTCCGGCATGCATCGCGACTCTTGCCTCGGTGCGGGCGGTCCCTTTTCCAGCTCGCGAGGCTGCACGGGCGAGAAGCCTCACCCGCGCGCGTACCTCCCCCTCGCGACACTCGCGGCCAGCCGCGTTCCGTCCGCTGGCCGCGCCTTTTCTGCTCCGCATGCCCCGGCCGGTCCGCCAAGATCTCGCCCGGGCACGCGTCTCGTGTGCGCTGTTGCAGCGCTCGTCGTCCTCGTCGCGGGGAGGCGCTGAGATGTCCTTCGCCCCCGCCATGTCCCTGTCCTCCTTCCCTGAAAATCAGTCCCCGATGTCCACAGCATCGGGGATCAAAATGGGAAAGTCTGGACATGATGTGCGAAAGTTTTCGCAAATCGACGCCCGAACATTAGCAGTACGCGTCTGCGCCTTCCTGCGGCGGATCTACCCGACGAAGACGGCCATCTACGTCGAAGCCGACACGGGCGTGCCATCAGGCACCGTCCGCAAGTGGCTGGAGCAAGGGCACTGCCCGTCCGGCCCGGCCTACGACGCGATGACCGCCACCTACGGCGTGCCGTTCCTCTGTGCCGTCCATCCCGATGAGCCCGACGCGTGGTTCCACCGGGTCCTGCGGGCGGAGCGGCAGGCCGCACTTGAGGAGCGCGCCGCGGCGATCGAGGCGCAGCTGGCCGACCTGAGGGGAGGGCGGTGATGCGTCCCCTCTTCCGGCTTGCCGCGAGCGCGCTCCGCCTCCTCGCCCTGCCTCTGCTCTGGATCGGTGAGGCGGCCGCCCCGGTGCTCGCCGCCGCTCGCTGGTGCGAGGACCGGGCGTGGGGCTTGGTGGGCCTCACGCCGCCCGAAACCGGCCGGCCCGCTCCGACCGATGCGAAGGCGGGAGGCCGGCGATGACCGCGCCCGTCGCCGGCATGGGCCTCACGCCGAAGGCCCTCGAACTGCTCCGCTACATCGGCACCTGCGTCGAGAGCCGAGGCGTCGCGCCCTCCTACCGCGAGGCCGCTGATGCGCTCGGCCTTGAGAGCGTCTCCGGCATCCACCGGATGATGCAGCAGCTCGAAGCCCGCGGGCACATCCGGCGCCTGCCGCACCGGGCCCGCGCCGTCGAGGTGGTGCAGCCCGTTCACGCTGTCACCCTCCCGCCGGCCGCCGAGGCGTGGCTCCGGATCGCGTCCTCGCGGGCCGGCCTGGAGCCCGCCGCCTACATCGCCAAGCTCGTCGAGGCGCAGCTTCGGAGCGGGAGCGCCTCGCTATGACGAAGCGCTTCATCCGGCTGCGCCGTTCAGGCCCCGACAACCCGCACGCGCTCCAGGCGTCGCAGCCAAGCCGGGTCCAGTTCCAATGCGGTCGAGATCCGATCCAGCACGTCGAGCGTCGGCACCTTCCGGCCCTGTTCGACCTCGCTGTAGTAGCCCTGGGTAATGCCTGCGGCCTGGGCGACCGCGTCCTGCGACAGGCCTCGGTGCTTGCGCAGTCCGCGCAGAACGCTTCCGTCGCCTTTGGCGGCTGCGTCCGCAAACCAGCCGGGCAGCCCGATTTCGCGGCCGGTTTCCAGATCGGCCTTGGCTTCGGCGGCAAGGAGAAGGGTCATCTCATCCTCTGCGTCCTCGTCACCGGCCCGGGCGCGGAGCGCCAGGTATTCCCGGCGGGTGATGACCACCAGCTCCTCGCCGAGGTCGGTGCGGATCATCTGCGGCTTCATCATGCACTCCGTTCAGCGATAGATCTCGCGCCGGTGGCCGGCGGCGAGGATGACGAGGCCGGTCGGGGTCTCCTCGAAGATCACCCGATAGTCGCCGTCGCGCATCCGCACGACCGGCGAGCCGACCATGCGCTTCACGTCGCCCTCGCCGGTCAGGCCGTAGCGCAGCAGCCGTTCGGTCAGGCTCTCCTGAACCGCCTCGGGCAGCTTGAAGAACTCTCGGCCCGCCGCCGTGGTGAAGATCAGCGTCTTGTTCATAGCCATAATATAGCTATGACGTTGGGTAAGCGCAAGCCCACCGCACTCCCCGCCCTCGACCGCCGCCACATCCTCAGCCGCTACGGAGCCCGTCCGTGACCGCGCTCGCCACCGCTCGCCCGCCGGAGCCGAATGCCCTGGACGCCTACCGCGCCATTATCGCGCGCAAGCGCGCCGCGGCCGAGCCGCAGGGCTTTCCGGATGTCGGCAGCCAGGACCTCCTCCCGGGTCTCTTCCCGCATCAGCAGCACTGCCTGGAGTTCGCCCTCCGCGTCGGCCGCGCCGCGATGTTCCTCGACACAGGCCTCGGAAAGACCGCCCTTGCCCTCGCCTGGGGCAACGCGGTCGCCCGCCGAACCAACCGGCCGGTGCTGATGCTGGCGCCCCTCGCGGTCGCGGCGCAGCACGTGGCCGAGGCCGAGCGGGTCGGAGTTGACGCCCGGCTGTCGCGCTTCGGGACGGTCCCCGATCGGCCCTGCATCGCGATCACGAACTATGAGCGGCTGGAGCGGTTCGACCCGGCCGACTACGCGGCCGTCATTCTCGATGAGAGCAGCATCCTCAAGAGCTTCACGGGCGCCACGAAGCGCAAGCTTGTGGAGGCGTTCGCGGCGACGCCCTACCGGCTCGCCTGCACCGCGACCGCGGCCCCGAATGACCACACCGAACTCGGCCAGCACAGCGAGTTTTTGGGCGTGATGCGGCCGCCGGAGATGCTGTCGCGGTGGTTCATCGCCGACCAGAACAACGCCGGCCGGTACCGGCTGAAGAAGCCCGCCGTGCGCCCGTTCTGGGATTGGGTCGCGTCCTGGGCCCGCTGCGTGTCGCGGCCGTCGGATCTCGGCTTCCCGGACGACGGATTCACGATGCCCGAGCTCGTGATTCGCCGGCACGTCGTGCGAGCGGATCGCACCACCGACGCAGGAGAGGAGAAGAACGGCCAGGGCCTGCTCTTCCGCATCCCCAACGCCTCGGCGACCTCGATCCATCGCGAGAAGCGCCTGACCAAGGACGACCGCGCTGCGCGGGTCGCCGAGCTGGTACGGGCCGAGCCCAACGAGTCGTGGATCCTGTGGGTGGAGACCGACTACGACGCGGACGCTCTGCACGAGGTCCTGCCGGAGGCGATCGAGGTCCGCGGCAGCCACCACGTCGATGTGAAGGAGGAGCGGCTGGCCGCCTTCTCCACCGGGCAGACCCGGATCCTCATCACGAAGCCGTCGATCGCCGGATTCGGGTTGAACTGGCAGCACTGCGCCCGCATGGCCTTCATGGGCCTGAGCTTCTCCTACGAGAGCTTCTACCAGGCGGTGCGCCGCTGCTGGCGCTTCCGGCAGCTGCGGGACGTCCACGCGCACGTCGTCTGCGCCGACACCGAGGCGTCGATCTGGGACGTCGTGAACCGGAAGTCCGGGGATCATGAGGCGATGAAGCGAGAGATGGCTGCGGCGATGGCCCGCGCCGCCCGCTCGCACCGCGTCCTCGAGACCTACGATCCGCAACAGGGAGCGCGCCTGCCGGCGTGGATGGTGCCGTGACCGCCAACGTCTTCAACTCTCATATCGGTCAGCACTTCGCCGCCTACAACGTCGATACTGTCGAGTTCACGGCAGAGATGCCGGACGACATCATCGACTTCTCTGTCTACTCGCCCCCGTTCTCGTCGCTTTATATTTACAGCGAGAGCGAGCGCGACATGGGCAATGTCGGCTCGGACGACGAATTCCAGGCTTGCTACCGCCACCTCGTGCGCGAGCTGTTCCGGGTGACCAAGCCCGGCCGGTTAACCGCGATCCACGTCAAGGATCTGGTCTACTACTCCAATGCGTCGGACCGGGGAGACCGCGGCCTGCGCGACTTCACCGGCGCCTGCATCCGCACGCACGTCGAGGAGGGCTGGACCTTCCACCGACGCATCACCATCCCGCGCTGCCCTGTGCGGGAGATGCAGAAGACGAAATCGGACCGGCTCCTCTATAAGCATTTCCGCACCGACGCGGCCCGCACGGGCGGCGGCCTGCCCGAATACGTCGTCGTGTTCCGGAAATGGGCCGAAGGCATGGAGGCCGTGCCGCCCGTCCTCCACGATCCCGAGCAGCACCCGCTGGAGAGCTGGCAGGCCCTCGCACAGTCGGTCTGGACAACGAATGGCGCAATCGTCCCGCCCGGCATGGAGTGGCTGATCGAGGATGTCTGGCCGGACACCGACGAGACCAACGTGCTCAACGTCAAGGTGGCTCGGGACGACGCGGCGGAGAAGCACCTCTGTCCGATGCCGCTCGACCTCACCGAGCGCCTGATCCGCCAATACACGAACCCCGACGAGACGGTCTATTCGCCGTTCATGGGAATTGGCTCGGAAGGGTACCAAGCCCTCTTGCAGGGGCGCCGCTTCATCGGGACGGAGCTCAAGCCCTCCTACTACGCGCAGGCCGTGCGCTACCTGCAGGAGGCCGAGCAGCGCGGCACCCTAACCCTTCTCGCCGCCGAGTAGCGGCCATGGACGCGCCTTCCGCTCCCACGATCCAGCAGCAGATCGACGAAGTGGAGTGCTGCCTTCTGTCGATGGAGGCGGCCGTCAGTGCGTGGGAGCGGGCGCCTGAGAAGCGGCGCGCCGTCGAGACGGGCTGCTGCCGGTCCAAGCTCGTGCCGCTGCGCGCGGCGGTCCGCACGCTCAAGACCGTCCGCGACAACGCCGACGAGTTCCGGGCTGCCCTCCAGGCGAAGCGAAGGGGGACCTGATGCCAGCTTGTAAGTGCGGCGGCGCCGAGAAGATGGACAAGACCGGCAAGGTTTATGTCGTCTGCACATGCCCCGACATGTTCGCGCCGATGCCATCCCTGAAGTACGGCATCAAGCAATCTGAGTGGAAGCAACTTCGCCTCCGCGTTCTCGCGCGGGACGGTTATCGCTGCACATATTGTGGATCTAGCCGCGCACCGCTTCAATGCGATCATATCGTTCCGTTCACGCGCGGTGGCACAAACGATTGTGATAATCTTACGACCGCATGTGGGAATTGCAATCGCAGCAAAGGCAACCGCCCTCTTGAGACGTGGGCGGGGCCTCGATGAGCATCTCGGCCCTGAACTGGGCGCTCAACGTCCAGGTCGGCAGCGCGAGCCAGAAGCTCGTTCTCCTGCTGCTGGCGAATTTTGCGGACGAGCAGGGCCGCTCGTGGCCGTCGCAGAAGGTGATAGCCGAGAAGGCGTGCCTCTCTGTCCGCAGCGTTGTCACGGCGCTCGCCGAGCTTGAGACCGCCGGCTTCATCCGACGCGAAGCTCGCTGGCGGCCTGGGGGCTCTCGTGGGACAGACATCATCCATCTCGCGATCGATGGACCAAACGCGCAAATTTTTCATCCATCGAGCAAAGGTGAAAATTCCGCACGTATGGGCAAACATGCAAAATCTGACGACCAAACACGCAAAAACGGCGCGAGCAAAGGTGCAAACGCTTCACCCCTCGCTACGCTTGAACCATCATCTGAACCATCAGAGACACCTTCCGAGGCTACCGCCTCGGGCAAGCCGGACGTGCCGGATTTGCCGGCCCCGCTCAGCCTGAAGGACCGGCTGTGGGCTGAGGCGAAACCGGGCCTGATGGGGCTCGGCGTCACCGAACGCGAGGCCGGCAGCATCATCGGGGGAGCCCTCAAGTTCTGCGGCGACCCCGGCCGGGTGCTGTGGGCCTGCGGCGAGGCGATCCGTGCCCGCACCGGCGACCCGCGGCCCTACGTGATGCGGCTGCTGTCGAGCGATCCGGCCGCCCGCGCTCCGCCCTCCGCCAAGCCCCTCTCCGCCGCCACCCGCCGCACCCTCCTGCTTCGCCAGATTGCCCGAGGCGACCATGCTCCCGACGAAGACCACGACGCAGGCGACCACGACGGCCCCGTCATCGACCACGAGGGCGATGGCCGACCTGATCGGCCGCTACAGCGCGCAGCTGGAGGAGATCCCCGGCGATTTCCGGCGCAAGGCCATCTCCGCCTCGCAAGCTCCCGGGACGGCTGACCGGGAAGCGCTCGCAGCAAGGCGCGATGAGCTCGCGGCGGCGCTCCGGCCCGGCCGGCGGGCCCACGCGCCGGCGATGGCTGAGCTGCAGCAGGCCTTCCCGGGCTACGGTGCCGACGACCTGGTCACCGCGGCGACGATCGACAGCTACGTGGAGGCGCTGACCGGCCTGCCGGCCTGGGCCGTCGCACGGGCCGTGCGGCGCTTCAGGGATGGTACCGCCGTCACACCCTGGGACCGCAACCGCTGCCCGACCGAGCCGCAGGTCGCGGCCGAGGCGCGCCTGCTGATGCGGCCGGTCGAGGCCGAGCTGCACCGGATAACCACCATCCTCGACGCCAGCATCCTGCCGGATCCGTCGCCGGAAGAGCGGGCAAAAGTTGCGAAGCTCGCCGCGGACCTCGCCGCGCATCTGCGCCAGCCACCGGGCGCCGAGAACGCCGAAGCCCATCTCGCCCGCATCGCCGAAGGCGGCATGGGCGGCCTCAAGCTCGATCCGGGCATCGCCGCACGCATGCGCGCCAAGGCCGGCAGCGCCGTGCCTGGCTGAGCTCCCCTGACACCCTCGCGGGCCAACTCTCCCACGCGGGCTCACCCCGAGGCCTCCGGCCTCTCTCACCGCAGGATCACCACCATGCCGTCCAACGACATCGACTCGGCCTTCTCCGGCCTCACCGCCTCGATCGTCGCCGCCTACGTCGCGAACAATCCGGTGCCGTCCGCCGCGCTGCCGGAGTTGATCGCGTCCGTGCACGCGAGTCTCGCGAAACTCGGCGCTCCCCAGGAACCCGTGGCAGAGCCGCTCGTCCCGCCGGTTCCGATCAAGAAGACCGTCACCCCGGACCACATCATCAGCCTGGAAGACGGGAAGCCCTACAAGTCGCTGAAGCGGCACCTGTCTGGACGCGGGCTCACGCCCGAGCAGTACCGCACGAAGTGGGGCCTGCCGGTGGACTACCCGATGGTGGCCGCGAACTACGCCGCGCAGCGCTCGGAACTCGCCAAGAGCATCGGGCTCGGCCGGAAGCCAGCCGATCGCAGCGCCGCGTGATCCTGCTGGCGGCCGGAGCTGATTCGGCCGCCGCTCACCCCTGATCCGTCGAGCAAGTCGGAACCAGTCCCATGAGCCGGAAGCGGAACCGCCGGAAGCATCGCGAGAAGGCCAGGTACAGCGATGCGAAGGTCACCCCAACGCACTTCATTCGGCTGGAGCGGTTGCGCGTCATCATCGACGCCGATCGCAGCTGGTACGTGATCCGGATCGATGGCCGGCAGGAGAAAAAGGTTCGCAGGGGGCTCGAGGCGGCGGGCTTCGCCGTCTGCTCGCCTGCTCACACGTCGGTGGTGGAGAGGGCAGGGCGGTTCCGTGAGCTGCGGCAGCGCGCTGCTCCTGGTTACCTGTTCGTGGGGGTGGAGCGAGGGATTGAAGGCCGCACTGCACTCTGGGCGTATCACGATCGCACAATGGCGAACTTGCCGTTGGTCAAGATCGAAAACAAAGATGACCATCGGATGATTTATGCACGTTGCCGGGGAGATGAGGAACGTCCTTTCTACGCCGTAATGGGGCCCGTCGAGCACGGTGACATTCAGAAATTCGTGGAGTGCGTTGGAGATGAACTCGTTGCGATTATATTCGATGGTTTTGACGCAATTGCGCATTTTCCCGCTGCTGCTGCCAACATTCTTGAAGGGCAGCAAATCGGCCTAATTAGACTCAATTCGACAGTCTATAATAAAACATAAATACCCATTACCCAATTTATTCGTCTGAAAATATGTCGACCTCATCATTCTATAGTTTTTCTTCATACTTAAGATCTAGTCTATTAAAACTTTGTTGTATTTTGTTTAGAACATTTTGGTCGATGCGATGTTCGGAGATCGACGATCATTTTTAGCAAATGTATGAAATTACATTGGGAAAAGCGACGGAATTCCACGCCAGCGAATGACAAATTATGACTGCATCGCCCATCAATGAAAAGATGCCTTCAAAGAGCCGGAGATTATATTGCATGGAGGGCAATTGACACGATTGGGCGCTTCCATTATCAATATATCCCTATGGCAGAGTTCAACAATTGTTTTTATGGATCAATAGGCGAACGCTGGCGATGATCGATAAAGTCCTTGCACTGAAAGTATTAAAATTCCTTAATCGGCCTTTCAGCGATTTTTATTCGGCATACAAACATGGAAGTCCAACGATAATTATATGTGGAAGAGGAGGAGCAGGAAAGTCAGAACTTATCAAGGCAATAAAAGAGAGGAAAATTCAAGATCCATCCTTGTATATACAGTCGATAGGTCGCGAAAACGGATCTGTCGGCAAGAGATTTTTCTTCAACGTGATTGCCTTACCTGGGCAAATGGCACTCCAAAAGTCAGAGATCTTAGACGATTTGCAGTCGATTGTCAATCCTATTTACAGGAGGAACGCACTTAAGGCTGAGCTAAGTGAGACATCACAGGACGCGTGGCTGTCGAAATTAGCGAACATTTTAAAAATTGAAGCGCAAGATTTGTTTTCTCGCGACGGTTCAGGGCGCTTGCTAGTCGTTCATTGTGTCTGTTTCGGATATTCGGCGCAAACGGAGAGGGAGGAAGCTCAATATGCTGAAAAAGAGTTTAGCGAATATTGTGAATATAGTAAGAAACAGGAAATCGAATACATAAAATTCGTACTCGAACAGATACCTTATGACATGAAATTCAAGCTGATTACTCTTGTGAATAAAAAAGATTTGTGGTTTGAGCGTAAACACGACGCAGCTTTATATTATACGGAGGGACTTTATGCCACTGAGGTGAATAATTTTATCAGAGGTAGATTTGGAGTTGAAGGCGGGAGAGTGCCGGCACAAGAGATTTTATATTGTTCCGTTGCGCGTGGGCCACTGAAAACTGCGTCCGGAAAAATTATAGCCCAGCCTACTGGTTGGTACGAGGAACATACCGCAAAAATTGAATTTGAACGAGTTCTTAATCAGTTAATACACGCAGTCGAATCTATGTCAAAGAGGCGAGATGCTTAATCATGAATGCAACCGAATATAAGCATGGCAGTAATCCTGATAAAAACGTGCCAATATTTTTAGGAATTTCCACGATTGGGCTTTTAGAAACGTATTTGCTAAATATACAAAACTCCAAGTTTCAAATTTTTTCCTATATTATAACGGCTGGCTTGGCAGTTTTTATGGCCTTAACTTTAAATACATGGTTCTGGATTTTATTCTTTTTTGCATTGGCATTCGCTATAGGTTCGATAACAAAACATTTTGCCCTCTTAACCCGAGCACAAGAGGCCGTTGTTTATTCTCGCAGAATATCTGCGTCGATAGCCAACTCTGCTGAGAGTGCTGACGCTGATAAGGGTAGTTCTTTAGCATTGCAATACAGAAATATTTTTGCAACATTGCATCATCTTTTGTTTAAAATTGACAACGAGACGTTGCGTTTCAAAGCAATAAAAGATAGAATTTTAAAAACTAATCAAAAGGGGCAATAAAGTAATGCGCTGCCGATAATAGCGGATCATTGTTGTGTCATACCGCCGCGCCTCGGCGGTGACTCGAACGTGAGTTGGTTGTGAGATACGTCCGTGCTTGCCTGGTGCGCGCGCAGCAGGAGGCCGCCATGGCACGACCGGGCCTGATAATCCGCACCGACCTTCGAACCCCACAGAGTTACGCCGCCTGGCTCGGCGCGAGCCCCGCCGACGCACGATGCAGCGGCTCCTGGCTGTGGCCAACGCGCTGGAGGGCATGAGCCGCGCCGATGCAGCCCGGGCGGCCGGGATGGAGCGGCAGGCCCTGCGCGACGCAGTGATGCGGTTCAGTGCCGAGGGACTGGCCGGGCTAGTGGATCGCCCGCACGGCCACAGGCGGGAGATCCTCAGCGAGGGCGAGCAGGCGGTGATGGTGCATCGGATCCTGGTCGGGCGCGATCCCGAGCGGGGGCAGCCACAGCCGCCTCGATGACCTGCTGGCCTGGGCCTATCGCGCCGCACCCGCGGCCAAGGCCTGAGAACACCGCATCACCAATGCTCCGCAAACATGACAGCAGTTAAGTCATTGGTAGACTGGATCATGCTCCGGCTGTCCGCTAATGAAATCTTACCGGACTAGCTAGGATCCTCGCCGGAAATTTCTCTTACAATATCTCGGGCTCGTTGCCAATCCGCCGGGGAGAGACGTTGTTTCAAGGCCCTATAAAGCTCCTGGGTAAAATCCGAAATGGCAACAGCTACTTCTTCTTCGCAGCCTTTGTGGGCTGGCGGATCTACCGCAAGCCCGTTTAATCCCTTTTTTAGCACGGAAACTGTCTCAGCAATGCTTCGAAGCGATGCTAATTCGCCCTCGTCGGCGACTTTGACAGCTTTGCTCAATCGGTTCTGCAGTTCATTGGCTTCCGAGATAGCTTGGGAAACGACATCCCAATCGGCACGCCTTTGCGCCACAAGTGAATCTGCGGTGCGCCGGAAATCGATCAGCCGCTTATTGAGGCTATCGATCGACAACTGATCGGCTTTTGACGTCTTGTAGGCGAGCTTTCCATATTTCGTGGCGACGAGCTCGTCGAGCTCGTTGCGGATCGCCTGCCACGACGGATCTTCTTCGAAGCCGTCACGCCGTGCATTTGGTATGGCCGCGTTCGGCCTAATGTGGATTTCGCCGACATACCAATCAACGAACCGCGAATACGACGTGCGAGGTTTGCCGCCTAGGTGAGAAACGGCGAGGATATCCCGGATGATATCTGTGCCGTCGATCTGGATGTTCCGCACGCGCACCCTAATCCCTTTGGAGCTGACGTCCTTGATGGCGCCGGATACCCGCTTCCGCCCGACCCAGCCCCACCATTTTCCTCTCGGAGAGGCGACGTAGTCGATGGTGATAGGTACGCGCTCATTCTTCACTCCGAAGTCTTTGCCATAGGGTTTGAAGAGCTCCTCGAACTCGGCATCACCCCCTTGGAGGAACACGCGCACCCACTCGATTGGAAAATTGTCACCGCGCGCGCGTTCCAAGATCGCGTCGCCGTGCGGGAATTCAGGGCTGTAAGGTAATGGCGAGACCTGGCTCACAAAGGTCTTCAAAGCTTCGCGACTCCTGCATTCGAGAGGGGGATTGAAGAAGCCTCGGAGACTCACTTCGAAAAAGTGGTGCATCGCATTCGGATCATCCTCATATTTAGCGGTAACGCAGCTCTCTAAGGTCTGCGCTGCGTCCGCTTCAGTTGACGCCTCGGGGGACATCTTCTCGCGCAATTTTCTTGCGTCGAACGTGACTACGGTCCTACGGGTCTGTCCCACAGCTTTCGTCGTGAAGCTCAGCGTGTCGCAGAAGACAATCCCGGCAAGCCGACCAATGCCGCGAAAGCCCGCGTTGCGCCGGTAATCTTTATTCGACGCGCCAACCGAAGCCAGAACTGACACGGCGTTCTCAGTGCGTAATCCACCGCCGTTGTCCCGTATCGTAAGGCCGTTCAGGTCATCATCGAGGACGATTTCGATCTTAGCCTCTGTGTCAGAGATCAGGTGGTCCGCGACTGCCTGGCGAAGCGAATCGAATCCATTCTGAATGTACTCGCGTATGGCGTTTCGAGACTCACCGTACATGCCAAGCGTGAGTGTTTCCAGAACGAAGGCGCCGAAGTGAGGTTTGAACGGTACGTTTTCAGTGGCCATCACTCCTCCTCGACGAGCTCGTCGTCCTCTTCATCTTCGTTACGATCGTCGTCAGCATCGTCAGCTGCTTCGTCGGTTAAATTTATCAGCGGAGGTGTGTGAGCCTCGGCTTGATCAAAGCGGCCAAGGTCGCGCAGACCCACTAGGTCCGGGATGAAGCGGAGGTCGTCGGCGTCCCCGCCTCGAATGTTGAGCGATGCGAACGGTAGGCCGTAGAAGCGCGAGACAACTCTCGCTAGATCACGAACCGTCGCTTTTGACGAACCAACGAGTTTCCGGAGCTGGTATTCCGGCCGAAGCTCGCCTTCGACGAGTAAGCCGTGCTGCTTGATGTAGATTTGGGTCAGGACGATCGGGTCCTGCTGCTGCTCGGCATTATGCTCGAATCGAGCTTCAAGCTCTTCGGGTTTGCCGCTCGGAATATAAAGTGCCGCGGACCGAAGCCGCTTGAGTTTGAATGCGAAACTTCGTAGCACGCAATACATTGCAGGGTCGGTTTGCCAATCAAAAATATCCTCAAGAAAGGGGCTTCTAGGTCGAGCAACAGGAGTTCCGTCGGTGAGGTAGGCGGAACAAAGGAAGCCCATATAGCTTGCTGCCGCAACGTCTGCTGTCATCTCATCAAGAAGGTTTAAAACCTTGTTCGTAGCGGCTACTACCGGACCGGTCTTCTCCCTAGCCTGATCGTGCAGCAGCCTCGTTAGGTTCGCTGCCTCATGCAAGCTCAACGGGGCGAGAGTATCGACCCCTAGTTTCTCGATGAAAGCGTCAATCTCTGGCGCGTCTTGGTCCAGGTCAGCCAGAAGTCCGGAAACGCGCTCGGCCGGGGTCGAGAGCGCTGCATCGAATAGGCGATTGGCGTCGGACAGGCCCAGCGTGGCCTGCTCGCGCCGCTTCTGCGCGCGCACGCTAATGGGACGGGGGGGAGGATCTACCCGTTCGAAATGTTCTGACTCGACAGAGATTGCGACCGCTGCAAGCCGCTCAAACCGCGGGCGACCGAATTTCCAGAGAAGCGCACCAAGATACAGCTCATCGAGGAGAAGAAGTTCGGCATTCGCTTCAGTCATAAGTTCGAAGGCGAGTGTTGGGTGGGGATCTGGTACCGGGAGCCACTTCGCTCGAACCCGCTTCCAGGCGAGGTCCAGCTCGGGTTCAGTGCCACCTACAAACCAATCCTCTTTGCGGTCGCGTGTCACCACGACAACCGCATCTGCACCTACGCTCTTCGCGTGCTTTACGACCTCCTGCCAGAATAGCAGATCTCCGTATCGATTGCTTCCTCTGAGTGGAGTGTCCTCTTTCGTTCGATCTAAGAAGCCTGGTGGAACGTCTTGCGTGTAACGAGCTGCTCCCACTGCACCTAGCGATGCCATAGACCTGAAAACAGTTCGGGCTTGGCAAGCGCGAGAATTCATCCAAGTGAGAACCTCAATCGCGCACTGCTCGTAATTCCATCGCTTTGCGGCGTCGCTCAGCTCCTTTAACGTTTCAAGGGCGTTGCCAAGTGAGTCCTGGTAGGCGGCCGCCGACTGGCCGGGGAGAAAAGGCTGATCGAAGTACTTGCGCGCCTCTTTCTGAAATTCCTTACCGGCAGCCGTCAGCTCGTCGGCCAGTTTCACCAGCTCCGAGCGAAGAGTGCCGTTGGCATGGTGACGGTAATATTCATGCATTGACCATAAGGGAACATGTGTGCGTTGATCAAGGGTATTTGCCCAATCCACGAACTGCGAGCGCGCTTGGCTTCCGACTCTAGTCAGCCACGTTAGGAATGATGTGTCGAAATATACGTGTGTGCTGCTTGCCGCGAGCAGACCGGCAGCACGCTTCGTAAATTCCTCTGGCGTTTCTGCCTTTGTTGTGATTCTCATTCACTCGTCTGCCCGACCTACAAGCGTCCATGTTGAAGTTGCCCGTGATCCGACCGGACACGATGCAAGCTGATTTTGAGCACAGATAAACTCGTGAGGCGAGCGCGTGCGCAGCCCTCGATGTGGATGGCGCTTGTCGTAGTCGGTGTTCCAAAGACCGTTCGCGCGAGCACGGTGGCGGCATTAAAGCAAGGCTGCATGCAGGGGTAGTCCCGTTTAAGCGTTTTCACGAAAGCCTCGTTCGCTCCGTTGCTCTCGGGAGAGCGGACAGGCGTAAGGCAAGTACGCGTGGTTCGCCCGCTTTCGCCACCTGCCCATCGGCTACGAGCATCGCACGGATATCGCGGGCATCTACGAGGGCTTCACCTCCTTCGCCGTTTGCCTCATCATCCCGCGCCAGATCAGACGGTTCGATAGGCACTCTTGTGCACGACCGGCCAGCTTGCCCCCGGGCTGGGTCGGCGCGATCCTTTCGGAATGCCCGACGACGACAGCTATCCGCCAGAGATCGTACGCGCTCTTGAAGGGGTGAGCCCGCCCGGGCGGCCGGCCAGCAACGTTGAGGACCGTGTCGTGATAGTCCGCCTGCGCGCAGACGGCGAACTGGTCGTCTCGTTGCCGGGATGCTTCCGCACGGTATCTTCGCGGCTCGGTCGAAGCAGGCCCGAGCCGCCGGGCAGTGGGTCGCCGCACTCGTCGAGGAGGCCCTGCAGGCGAGGTAGCGACCCGATGGCGGTGAGCACTGAGCAGCGCGCCGCCGACCGCGTCCCGCTAAAACGGCCCGGAGCGCGCTGGTCCGCCCCCCTAGCCTCTTCGACACGAAGCCTCTGCACCGCCTCACCCGGAGGACAGAGCGTTACCGAGGGGCTCCGGGTGCGATACCGGTACCTTGTCGTTGAGGGCTATCTCGAGAGGTCTTGGCACGCTGACGCCGTAGCCGCCTGACACCTCGGCCGGCGAGCCTGCCACCTACCGGAACCTGGGCAGCGACGGCGTGAAGGCGGCACACTGTAAAGTTCGCGTTGCCGCGGCAAGGGCCTGCCATCTAAGCCCCAATGTGGAACACCGGGAGAGTTTGGCGCCCCCTCCGCATCAAGGATTTTTTCCGAAACAGCCTCGATTGTGTCGCCAGCGGCACGACCGGCCAGGGAAGCCTTTGGCCTAGTTGGCCTGGGGTTGGTACGCACTTGAGCTTCGGCTTGCGGCGGTTTCTAAACGTTGGGGACAGGGCGCCGGACCGGCGCCTCGATGGAAGAGGTTCGGCTGGATCGGCACCGCGATTGAGCCTAAGGTGCCGCGTGGAGCGCTGATTGAATGCCAAACAAGAAAATTCTTCTCCTAGAGCCAGGGTACCGGAATAAGTACCCGCCGCTGGGTCTGATGAAGATTGCCCAGTATCATGGGCCGAATGGCAAGAAGGATCAAGTCCATTTCGTGAAGGGCGTCGACAGGTCGCTCATGATGACGGCCTGGGATCGCATATACATCACCACGCTGTTCTCGTTCGAGTTCAAGGCGATCGCGGAGACCGTTGATTTCGCGGTCGACCTCGTCCAGGGACAGACGCAACGGATCTTCGTCGGCGGCATCGCTGCATCCCTGATGCACGAGCGGTTCTTGGCCGAGCCGAGGTGGCGCGGAATCCGGTTCATCAAGGGCCTTCTAGATAGGGCGCCCGCCACCGCACTCGATCTCGACGCCTTCGACGGCGACTTCTACGCCGACGACACGGCGGGCAAGCCAATCGAGGACCTCATCCCCGATTACGACATCCTCGACCAGTCGAGCTACAAGTACCCGGTCCGCGACGCTTACTTCGCCTATGCGAGCCGCGGCTGCATCCGGAAGTGCCACTTCTGCGGTGTGCCGAAGCTGGAGGGGGCACAGCGGGACGCAACGCCGCTTACGGAGTTCGTCCGCGGGGTCGACGCACTATACGGGCCGAAGCGCGACCTCATCCTCATGGACAACAACGTTGTCGCCTCGGCGCGCTTCAAGGAGATCATCGCCGAGATCCGCGACCTGGGCTTCCTGCCGGGCGCGAAGCTCAAGCGAGAGGATGAGCGGGTCCCTTCCCAGCGGCGGGTTGACTTCAACCAAGGGGTCGATGCTCGCATCCTGAGCAAGGACAGGATGTACCTGCGCGAGCTGTCTTCGATCTGCCTCAGCCCCCTCAGGATCGCGTTCGATCACCTCGGTCTGAAGGATCCCTACGAGAAGGCTGTCCGATACGCGCATGAGTTCGGGTTGAACGACCTGTCGAACTACATGCTCTACAACTTCCACGACAGCCCGCAGGACCTGTTCGAGCGCATGTTCCTGAACGTGCGCCTAAACGAGGAACTCGGCATCCGGATTTACTCGTTCCCGATGCGATACCAGCCGACGAACCTGCCGGACCGGTCGCACATCGGAGCCAAGTGGAATCGGTACTACCTGCGCTCTGTCCAAACGGTGCTTCAGGCCACGCATGGCGTGGTCTCGGGGGAACCGGACTTCTATAAGGCTGCGTTCGGGGGCAGCCACGAGGCCTTCGAGGAGATCCTCTCCCGCCCCCACCACATGATCTTCAACCGTCACTACTACGAAAAGTACGAGGGCCAGGGCGAGTTCAACGAGTTCCAGGCCGCGTCCGCTAAGCTCTCGTCCTCGGAGCGCACGGAGCTTCTCACCTTCCTATCGGACCGCAACCCGGCGGAGTATGCCCGCGATCTGAGGGACCTTCCGCCAAACATCGCGCGCGTCGCACGCTTCTACCCGCCCCTTCCGAAGGACCGGGAACTTGCGATACGGCGAGTGCAGAAGTCGCGCCTGAAGAACGAGCCCGTGGTCGACATCCGCCTCACTATCGAGGAGGTCGTGGAGGACGCGGGCCTAGACGATGACGGCATCCTGCCGGCAGAGACCTCACCGCCCGAAACGACACGCCGCCGTCCGAGGCAGGCGAAGGAGGCCGCCTGATGAAGCCCAGCGTTGTTCAGGGGCGGGACCCCGCTCACACCCCGACGCGCGTCGAGGAGGACGTCGTCCGGATCGGGAAGGACGTCATAGAACTCATCACGTCCGGAATGTACGTCTCGCCGGTCACGATCTACCGCGAGTACCTTCAGAACAGCGCCGACGCCATCGACGCAGCCCGGAAGGTCGGGTTGCTGGCCCCCGATCAAAGGGGCGACGTCGTCATCAAGATCGACCACAGCACCCGCTCGGTCACCATCCGCGACGACGGTATCGGCATCGCTCCGAAGGAAGCCGTCCCGGTGCTTCTGGCCATCGGCGGCTCGCCCAAGCGCGGCTCGTCCGCGCGCGGCTTCCGGGGCGTCGGTCGCCTGTCCGGCCTCGCCTATTGCCGTGAGTTGGAGTTCCGCACGAAGGCCGCGGGCGAGACCTCGATTGTCTCGGTCACCTGGGACTGCCGGCTCCTCCGCAGCCGGCTCGCGGACGGGACGTTCGGGGGCGATCTGCAGCGGATCGTGGCCGACGCAGTCTCGATCCACTACGAGATGGCCTACGAGCCCGACGACCACTTCTTCGAGGTAGTCATGCGCGACGTCGCCCGGCATCGCCAGGACATGCTCCTGAACGAGAAGCTGATCGGGCAGTACCTCGGCCAGGTCGGTCCCGTGCCCTTCAATCCCGGCTTCTCATCGACAGAGATCGACGCGCACCTCGCGCGACATGGGGCTCGGGTCCCCCCTGTCAACCTCACGATTCAAGGAGAGCCGATCTACCGGCCCTATCTCGACGAGATGACGGTCCCGGGGACAACTGCCCCGCTCCGGATAGAGAACATCGAACTGCTGGAGTTTGCCGACGTCGACGGCGAGGTCGGAGCGGTCGGATGGCTCGGACACCACGAGTACACCCGAAGCATTCCGATCGGCCTCGGCGTGCGCGGTCTCCGTGGCCGGATCGGGGACGTCCAGATCGGCGAGGCCAATCTCTTCGAGGACGTCTTTAAGGAAACTCGGTTCAACGGCTGGACAATTGGCGAAATCCATGTCCTGGACCGCCGCATCGTTCCTAATGCCCGGCGTGATAACTTCGAGGTGACCCACCACTCCTATAACCTGCTCGCGCAGATCGGCCCGGTCACGTCGCAGATCGCTCACCGATGCCGCACGTCTTCCGTGTCCCGGAACGCGGCGCAGATCATCCGGAACGTGCTCGCCGAGGTCGACGCTCGCCTAGCTGAGGAAAGGCCCTTCGACCCGGCCGAGGCCTCACGGCTTCGCTCTTCGGTGTTGCGGGCGCAGGTCAAACTGAAGGGGATAGCGGAAGAAAACGACCGCGCGGATTTGGCCGCCGGGCTTGATCGAGCCGCCTCCGACTTGGGCGCGATTCGTCCTGCCGCCGGCGCGTCGGTGATCGCGCTCGACGAGGCCCTCGCGCTAATCACAAAGACGGTCACGAACAGAGAGCAAGCGAAGAAGCTGGCGGAGTTGTTCCGCCAGCTCTGCGGCTGACCGACCCTCACTCCGCCGCGGCCGAGGGCGCGGCGACCTCGTCGGGGGAGGGATCCGGGGCGGGCTCGCTGAGATAGCGCTTGCCCGTCACAAGCTTCTCACCCTCGCCGATGTGCTTCTTCACTAGGGCATAGACTTCCCGCACAAAATCGACGTCGACCTTGGAGAGTGGCCCCTTCTCGGCGTGGTGGGTAACCGTGCGGGCCTTATTCAGGCGTCCGAGCCAGCGGACCAGCGTCGCCTTCTTACCCTTCCCCATGAAGTTGTAGTGGTCCTTGAAAAGGTCCCAGTTCTCACCGTAGATCACGATATCGGAGTAGTTCGCGAACGTTAGGAATTGCCAGCGATCGTGCTCCCCTTGCTGGTCGTTGTAGCGAGCGTCACAGTCTTTTCGGATCGACGACGGCACGCCCTGTAGCCACCATTTATCCTTTGCCAAGCCGTACTTGGTTTGAAGACGTTCCAGCACATCATCGTAGATGATCTTGTTCATCTCATCGATCATGTCCTTGGCTTCCTTCGTGCCCTCCACATCGCGGCTCGCCATGTAGGCCACGACCTCAGGCAGTCGAAAATCGTCCTTTGCCTCGTGGATTAGGCTCATCATCTGGAAGCAGTTCTGGTCGACGCTCTGCAGCGAACTGCCGCGGTTGCGGAAGCGGCTGATGCTGCCCGCGTCGGCCGTCTTGAAGAAGTCAACGACCGGTTGGACGTAGGGCTCGACGAGCTCGATGATGTCCTGAGCGTCCAGGCTCTCGCAGTTGGTCCCTTCCTTGTGCTCCGCAAAGGCCATGAGCCTGCGGAGCATCTGCAGGAGCGCCCGGATGCCGTTGTTGGTGCAGAGGAACCCGCCCTTTGAATCCCCCAGCTCCCAGTGCGAGGGCAACTGGGAAGCAAACAGGTTCAGGTAAAGGGAGACAGTCTTAACAGCCTTCTCCATGGAGGCTTTCGGATCACCGGAAGCGTCGGAAAGGCGCCCCGCCTTGATGCTCGCGGTCTGCCGGTGGATAGTTCCCAGCAAAGACTGGTTGCCCATGCCGTCGGAGATCGACGGGAGCGAGAGGCACCTGAACGACGTCCGCTCCTGGCCGGTAGTGGCGATCCGCCCCTTGATCGGCGACCGTTTGTCCTTGTTCAGCTGAAGGGCGATCCGGGCGAGGAGGGCGTCGAGCTGCCGCTTGGGATCTGGATCCTCGATGTTCAGGCCGGATATGATCTCCTCGACGAGCGAGCGCTGGACCCGTACTTGCTGAGTGTTGATGTCGACGAACAGCTTGATCTCGTCCTTAATAGGTAGGTTCTCGTACGCCAAGACCGTGATGACTGACTTGTCGTTCTCAGGTTCGCGGCTGGCGTGCGCGTATCCGTAGAGCCTGTGCTGGCCGTCGATCACCCAAGCCGACCCATACTTGCCGGGTAGGGTCAGGATCCCAGTGGAAGTGTCGTCGAATTTTTCCTTGGGATCGAAGTTGAGCTTGCCATCGACCTTTAGGTTGATGACGATGTTGGTCGGAAATTTGCCGCCCTCATCGATGTAGGCGCCAATTGCCTTCAGCCGTGGGGCCTTCACCATTCGTTGGTAGGTTTCGAAGTCGTCGTTTGAAACCGCCGAACGATGGCTGATGTAGGATATCTTGAGAAGATCGTGCGGAGAGATTAGGAAATTGTAGAAGGTCGCCCCGCCCATGAACCCTTTGGTGGCTGGGACTTGCGTCCGAAGCCCTTCGACCTTTTCTCCAAAGAAGTATCTCCCAAGAAACTGATAGCGAGCAGCGTACTTCAGTAGTCCGGTAAGTTTTGCATAATATTCGAAGTCAGCATCATCGATGATTCCTATGTTGTTTTCGGTCGCACGGTCTCGGTCGGCCTTCCGCCAATCAACGTTCCGGGTAGCAATAGCAAATTTTACCTTTAGTTTCGGGTCTTTGCCGAATTGCTTGTGAACGGCATTGATGACCTCCTGCCGGAACCCGCAGATCTTGTCGATGAGTGCCTTGACCGACTTGGACCCCGCCTCCTTGGAGTGGGTGCATTCGACGATCAGCGCGGTCTCATCATCCTTAGCGAACACGTCCAACTGGCGCGCCGGGGCATTTGGTCCCGTCTGGATGAGGAACTGGCGCCCCTCGTTGAGAGTTTTGAAGCCCATCCGGTACAGCATGCACCAGATGTCGTCTTCGAGCTGGCGGTCAACAGGCTTTTTTTTGTAGAGGCGCACAGATCTCGCGTTTTCGCGAAGCACCTCCCAACCATCAGCCTTCTCGCCGGCGACCTTGAGCTCCAACGCTTCTGCGCTAGTTGCCCCGACAGTCTTCTCGTCGTACGCCTTGGACTTGAGATTATAAACTCTCTGCAGCTCCTCGCTATCGACGAGACCGACCAACACGTCCGGCATGAAACCACCTTTGTCCCCCCGACGCGACTCTCGCGTTCGCTTGGGCTGCAACCTTAGATGTAGAGCTTATCCGAGGTCGATGGCGCTACTCTGTAGCAGCATATCCACAACGATCATCGTTTCTGCAGAAAGGCAACTCGGCCCCCGCAATCCAGTCGCGTTGCTTGGTGCCGCGCCAGTTTGGGCTGTTTCCGTGCCGCGACCAGGGTTTCGGCAACCGACGCTGTCAGTGGCCCTTGCCTACCCGGGTAGCCCAGGGCGTCGTGGGCTCGCCACTCGCCCGGAGGGCCCCTGGAGTTGCCTCCGTCACCGGACACGAGGCATGTTGGGTTTGAGCACGGATGAACTCGCGGGGCGAGCGCTTGCCGAGCTCTCGGGGGAAGATGTTCGTTATATTCACCAATCCCGATGCCTAGGCACGCCAGCACGGTGTCGGCGTTGGGGCGAGGCTGCATGCGAGCGTAGTTGCGCTTCAGCGTCTTGACGAACGCTTCGCTCACTCCGTTGCTTTCGCGGCTGTACACGGGCGTGAACCAGGGCACGAGGCCCAGCGCTGCCGCGGAGGAGGGGTCTCGGCTGCCGTGTACGCTGAGCCGTTGTCGGCCAGCCACTGCACGGGATGGGGTGCGCGCAGGCCGCAAAAGCAGGCCTCCATGCAGGCCAGCATCAAGTCGCGCATCATTTGACCGCTGATCCCGCCCGGCGAGTCCCGCCCGGCAAGGCGACAAAGGTCAGGACCTTGCGGTCGTGGGTGTCGAAGGCAAAGGCCACTCGCACCACCTTGCCATTCAAGCACCTGATCTCCGGCGCGTCCGATGACCAGCGCTGATTAGAGCCGGGAGCGATCACACGGCCGTTGTGGGTGCGAACGGGCCGTTCGCCCGCGTGGAGCTGAGGCAGGAGGTTGTCCTTCCTCAGGAGGCGGAACACGCGCTTGTGGTTCAGCGCAGTCTAGCCAGTCCCGCGCCGCGTTCGGTTCAGGATCGCTTTTAGGCGCCGATAGCCGTAGGCAGGGCGCACGTCCGAGATGGCCCGGATGTCAGTCAGCGTTGCGCATCGTACTAGATATTCAGCAAAATTTCTAGTAATTGTCTTCCTATTACCTGAGACACGAGCGTGTAGACAGATATCTGCAATATAGTGACGGCTGATCGCAAGGGCCTTTTATTTCTGGCCGCCAGGAGCCACAGCGTTTGCGTCGTTATCCATGTCTGACCAGCTTGCCGCCTTAACCTCGGAGCCGGCCCATGATCCTTCATGTCTCGCCCTCGAACTGAGACCAAGATGTGAGTTGGTTCCATAGGTCGCCCTTATGCGAGTTGGCGGGATTGCTAGAATGGCATCGCCGACTTCGAATGAGCGCTGTCAGCGTGCTATCGTACATGTTCGTTGCGTCAGTCGCTTAATAGCGCTATGGTTGATTATGGACGCCCACACTGCGTGTGATCCGCGGTTCCCGCGTGCATCTCCAGTGTGGCCCAGGCCCGGAAGCCCCGTGCGCCGCGATGGGAGGACTGCGTCCGAAATTCTCGCTCATCGCGAGCGTCTCGGCGGCTATCTCTCGATGTGGTCGGTTCGCTGCCCATGCCTGTGATCAAGCCTGTTGGAGGGATCAGCTCGATCAAGGGAGCCGGACCCTTCCGCTGCGTCGCGTCAGGGCGTCCCCATCCAGAGAGCTTCTTCAGAATGACGAAGCCGGAACGCGTTAAGGCTCGGCCGCGCGCGACTCGTTCCAATGGGCCAGGGCCGGTTCATCCTAAGCTCTGATCGGAGACGCCGTATGCAGCATCCGGTCATCGATGTCCGCGAGGTGGCAATCGGCAAGAGCGGCACGCTTCGAACGCGCCGCGGTGCGCGGCTCGCTACGTCGGAACGGCAGTGGACGCGGGACCTGGTCGCCGCGCGTCCGCAATGGCTTGACCTGCTTGAGCTTCCCGTGGTGGTCCGTGCTGATCTGGAGTATCGCATCGCGCCAGCGGGTCTCCGCAACGCGCCCACCAGTCTCGGATTGCCCCGCATCGACGCGGTGTTGTGGCACGGGGACGATCATTGCTCCATCCTGGAGGCCAAGGTCACGTCGTCGCTGTCCGACATCATGGGGGGCGTCGGCCAACTGCTCTACTACCGAACGCTGCTCGGCCTCTGGCGCGGCATACACGTCGAAGCTCTGATCCTGGCGGCACCGTACCTGCCGCCCTTCGTGCTGGAGACGATCGCGCAGGCCAGTGCGCCCATCCGATACCTCAAGGCCACGGACGAAGAGTTCTCCGGCTTGGTGCCCGACAGCGAGCTGACCGAGGCTGAGCGCGCAGTTCGCCGGCTTTGAAAACAATCATAGGAATTCAGAATGGCCCGCGGTGGCAGGCGCGTGGGCGCTGGCCGCAAACCTGGCTCCGCGACGCGCAAGACGCGGGCGATCGCCGACCTCGCCAGCGCGAGCGGCCTGACGCCCTTGAGTGTGATGCTCGAGGCGATGCGCTTCCACCACGCCCTCGCCCGATCCGAGATCGCGAAGGGCGATGGGATGATGGCGAAGGTCGCGTCCGAAGCGATGGTGGCCGCGGCGTCTGTCGCGAAGGATGCTGCGCCGTACATGCACCCGCGGCTGGCACCGGTCCCGCCCCAGGGCTCCGAGACGGCCGACGACGTCGCCCGCAAGATCCGCGAGGCGCTCGCGCGAGCTAATGCGATCGAGGAAGGCGAGGGCGGGGACGCGTGAGCCTCCTGACGCCGCGGTGGTATCCGCTGCGGGCGCATCCTGAGCAGCGTCGGCTGATCACCTCGCCGGCACGGTTCTGCGTCGTGCCGGCGGGCCGGCGCTCCGGCAAGACAGAGCGCGCGAAGCGGAGTCTCGTCCGGCGGGCGATCCGCGAGACGGGGTACGCCGACGCGCGGTTCTTCCTGTCGGCGCCGACCCGGGATCAGGCAAAGGCGATCTTCTGGCAGGACCTGAAGGCGCTCCTGCCGCCCTGGCTCGTGCGCGATACCCGCGACGGCGAGCTGATGGTCCGGCTCGTCACCGGTACGGAGATCTGGGTCATCGGCCTCGACAAGCCGCAGCGCATGGAGGGCCGCTCCTGGAATGGCGGGGTCATCGACGAGGTCGCCAACGTCAAGCCGAGCGCGTGGCCGGAGAACATCCGACCAGCGCTGTCCGACCGCCGGGGCTGGTGCTGGCTCATCGGTGTGCCGGAGGGGCGGAACCACTACTACGACATGTGGAGGCGGGCGATCTCCGGCGAGGACCCCGAGTGGGCCGGCTTCACGTGGCCGTCCGCCGACATCCTCCCGCCGGAGGAGATCGCTTCCGCCCGCCGCGACCTCGACGAGCTGACCTTCCGCCAGGAGTACGAGGCCTCCTTCGTCAACTTCGAGGGCCGGGCCTACTACCCCTTCACCGAGGCCACGCACTGTCGGCGCCTCACCTACGACCCGACCCGCCCGATCGCGATCTGCCTCGACTTCAACGTGGACCCGGGCGTCGCGGTGATCTGCCAGGAGCAGCGGCTCCCGAACGGCCAACAGGGCACCGGCGTGATCGGGGAGGTGCACATCCCGCGCAACTCCAACACGCCCGCGGTCTGCAGTCGCTTGATCCTCGACTGGGGCCGTCACCAGGGGAGGGTGGTGCTCTACGGCGATGCCACGGGCGGCAGTCGCGGCACCGCGAAGGTGGCGGGCTCGGACTGGGACCTGGTCGCCACGGCGCTCCGGCCCGTCTTCCGCGACCGGCTCGTGGTGGCGGTGCCGCGGGCCAACCCGCCGGAGCGCGCCCGCATCAACGCCGTGAACACGCGACTCAAGGCCGGCGACGGCACCGTGCGGCTGATGGTTGACCCGGTCCACGCTCCTCACGTGGTCAAGGACCTCGAAGGCGTCCGCCTCCTCAAGGGCGGCTCGGGCGAGATCGACAAGAAGGCGGACCCGATGCTGTCTCACCTGTCGGACGCGCTCGGCTACATGGTCGCCGCCGAATTCCCGGTGGCGGATCGCACGACGCGCACCGGCGTGACGGTCGGGCTCTACTGATGGCGCTCGACACCCGGCACCCCGCCTACATCCAGCGGGCGCCCGATTGGGAGGTCATGGCCGACACCCACGCCGGCGAGCGCCGCGTGAAGGAGCGCGGCACGGTCTACCTGCCGGCGACTTCCGGCATGGTCGCAGCCGGCTTCTCGGGCGGATCCGGCCTGTTCACCGAGCCCGACGAACGCGGGCACGTGGAGATCGCGAGCGCGATCATCGCGGAGAACCCCGGGGCGGCGCAGTACCGGGCCTACCTCGCCCGCGCCGTCTTCCACGAGCTCGTGCAGGCCTCGGCCGAGGCGCTCGTCGGCATCATGCACGCCAAGCCGCCGACGATCCTGCTGCCGGATGTGCTGGAGCCGCTGCGGGAGGACGCCACCCAGGACCGCGAGAGCCTCGCGACCCTGCTGAGGCGGGTCAACGAGGAGCAGCTGCTGAAGGGCCGCATCGGCCTCCTCCTCGACGTCCGCGGCGAGCAGGGCCCGACCGCGCTGCCCTATCTCTCGACCTACGCGGCCGAGGCGATCCTGAACTGGGGCGTCGACCGGGTGGCGGAGCCTGGTCGGCTGCTGTTCGCCGTGCTCAACGAGACGGCGCAGGAGCTGCAGCCCGATCTCTCCTGGGAGGAGCAGACCCGGTACCTCGTCCTCGGCGATGTTCGCTTCGCCGCGGTGCGCGGGCTCGCGGAGGATGCGGGCGCGCTGCCGCCGGCCGGACCGGACCGGGGCTACGTGGCGGCCACCGCGACCGATGCCGATGCCGAAGCGCTGCCTTTCGCCGAGGTGCAGATCGCCGGCCGCGGCCTCCCCGAGATCCCCTTCGTGACGATTGGCGCGAAGGATCTGCAGTGGGATCCCGACCAGCCGCCGCTCTTGCGGGTCGCGCGCATGGCGCTGGCGATCTACCGCGGCGAGGCCGACTACCGCCATGCCCTGCACATGCAGGGCCAGGACACGCTGGTCACGATCGGCGCGAAGCAGGACACCGGCTACGCCGCGGCGGGCGAGGCCGTGAAGGGCCGTCCCCTGCTGCTCGGCGCGAACGGCCGCATCGACCTCGACATCGGCGGCGACGCCAAGTTCATCGGTGTCTCGGCGGCCGGGCTCGCCGCGCAGAAGGAGGCGATCGAGAACGACAAGCGCGCCGCCGCGGAGATGGGCGCGCAGATCCTCGATCGGGGCAAGGCCGCCGAGTCGGGCGACGCCCTCGATATTCGGGTGGCCGCCCGGACCGCGACCCTCACCACGGTGGCGCTCGCCGGCGCTCAGGGGCTGGAGCGCATCCTGAAGCTCGCTGCGGTCCTGAAGGGCGCGAACCCGGACGAGGTGAAGGTCACGCCCAACCTCGACTTCGGTGGCGCCGCGCTGACCGCGCAGGATCTCCTCTACGCCATGCAGGCGAAGAGCATGGGCGCGCCGTGGTCGATCAGGTCCATCCACGACTGGATGCGCACGAACGACCTCACGACGCGCTCCTTCGAGGAGGAGGAGGGCGAGATCGGCGAGGAGGGGCCGACGCCCGGCTCGGCGTTGGGCGGGGCCGGACATGGCATGGGCGCCGACGGCGGCGTCGATGTGACGGACCAGGATCTCGCCGACCTGTTCGCGCCCGAGCTGCTGCGGTCGGAGCCAAAGGCGACATGAGCGCCCGCCTGGCGCTGGGCCGCGGCCTCGCGTCGTTCGATGAGGATCTGCACCCTCGCGGGACGGGTGGGCTGTTCGCGAGCAAGGGCGGCGGCGACCACCGCCCGACGAAGACGACCGGGCTGACCGGCTCCGATGTCATCGAGGCGCTGCAGGGTTCGGCGCGCCGTCTGCACGGCCGCACGATCGGCGATGTGCTCGCCCGAGCCGACGACCCGCAAGCGCTGCTCCGCGCGCTGGCGCAGCGCTTCAAGGCGGGCGAGATCCAGTTCCGGGATGGCGGTGCCGGCGAGGCCCTCTCCACTCCGCACCTCGGCACGCCCTACACGGTCTCCCATGACGAGATCCACGACCCCGGTCGGCATGACACCGAGGAGTTCGAGGCGCATCTGGAGCGGCAGGCCGGCAAGGCGCGGTCGGACCAGATCGTGGTGTCCGCCGAGCTGCCGTTCGACAACCGCGGCCGTGTCGACCAGGCGGCACTCGTCGAGGATTTGCTGACCGATGCGCAGTCCGGTCGCAACCGGCCCTCGTTCATGCGGGGCGAACTCGGGCACGTCGAGGATAGCGCGCTCCGCGAGGCCCTGACCAAGCACGTCAAGACGCTGCGCAGCCTCACCGTCGAGGACCATGGCGGCGACACTTATATGGTCACGCTCGATCGGCCCGCGGACGCGCCCTACCACAAGGCTCGCGCGGCTGCCGAGAGGGCCTTCCGGGCGCAGGGGCTGTCCGAGCACGATATCGCCCGGGAGATGAACGGCACGGCCGAGCATGAGCGGGACTTGGTCCGCTCTCGCGCCGAGGCCGCTGCGGCGGAGAAGACCTACGCCGAGACGACGGAAAAGCTGCGCGAGTACTTTCCCGACGAAGTCGACATGCTGCCAAAGATGTCGCACCGCAATCGCTTCGTCATGCGCAGCCGGTTGCTGAAAGAGTACAAGAAGAAAACCGGCGTGGATCTCCCTTACGGGTATTAGGGTTGCGATGTCTGACTGCGTCGGCGGCTGGGGCGCGATCCCGGCCGTGTTCCTTGCGATCCTGTTCCTCGACGGCTCGTGGCTTGCGGGCGGCGGCGTGGGGCACGGCTGATGCCCACCGTCAACGAGCAGCTCGCGGACGCCCAGGTCAGCCACGCCATCGGCCTGCAGCGGCTCGGCAGCGGGATCCTGAAGCGGATCCTGGCGCTGCTGAACCGGACCGACGGCGACATCGAGGAGCAGATCCGGCGGCGCCTCGACGTCGTGGCGCCGGGCTCGTTCGGGGACGACTTCACCACCGAGCGGCTCAAGGCTCTCCTCGACGCGATCCGCGGCCTCAACGCCGCGGTCTACCAGCGAATCCAAGCGCTGCTGCTCAAGGAGGGGCTCGACCTCGCCGAGTACGAGGCGGAGTTCCAGGTCGGTGCGATCACCGATGCCCTGCCGATCCGCTTCGACATCGTCACGCCGACGGCCGAGCAGCTGCAGGCCATCGTGATGAAGCGGCCATTCCAGGGCCGGCTCCTTCGCGAGTGGGCGCAGAACCTGGAAGACGGCCGCTATGCCAAGGTGCGCGATGCCATCCAAATCGGGATGGTCGAGGGAGAGAGCGTCGACCAGATCGTGCGGCGCGTCCGCGGCACGGCGGCTATGGGCTACAAGGACGGCGTGCTGGAGATCAGCCGCCGCGACGCCGAGGCGGTGGTGCGGACCGCGGTCGCGCATATCGCCAACGGGGCGTCGGAGGTCACCTACGCGGCGAACTCCGACCTGATCGACAAGGTGAAGTGGTTGAGCACGCTCGACAGCCGCACGACGGCGGTGTGCCGCGCCCGCGACGGGAAGGTCTTCGAGGTCGGCAAGGGTCCGCGCCCGCCCGCGCACTGGAACTGCCGGAGCGTCATGGCGCCGGTTACGAAGTCCTGGCGTGACCTCGGCATCGACCTGGACGAGATCCCGGCCGGCACCCGGGCGAGCATGGATGGGCAGGTGCCGGCGGATCAGACCTACCAGGACTGGCTGCGCAAGAAGCCCGCGACATTCCAGAATGACGTGCTCGGCGTCACGAAGGGCAAGCTGTTCCGGGATGGCGGGCTGACTCTCGACCGGTTCGTGGACCGGAAGGGGAAGGAGTACACCATCGAGCAGTTGCGGCGGCGCGAGCGCGGGGCTTTCCGGCGGGCGGGGCTGGCGGCATGAGCGACTTGGCGTCGTTTCCGGGGCCGACCACGGCCGACATGTCGCCGGAGAAGGTGCTGGCGGCAGCCGTTGGCAAGATCAATCCCGCGATCGTCGTCGGCTTTGATCAAGGCGGGAAGCTCTACGTCGCTAGTTCGATCGGCGACAGCGACAGGGCCATCGCGCTGCTGGCACGAGCGCAGGTCTGGCTTTGCAATCAGGCCGACGCCGAATAGCCTCGCGGCATGGCTGACACCCGCCGCGCCGGAAAGCCCGAACGCCCGATCCAGCACCTCCAATGGGAGTGCCGGACCTGCGAGGCCATCGAAGGCGTGGCGAGCACCATGACGATGAAGGTGCGCAAGGGCGGGTTCGTCAGCCTGAAGTCGGGCCGCATGGTTGGCGGCACGTTCTTCGAGGTGTGCGCGATCTGCCTGGTGAAGGGCCGGACGACGATCGTGGCGAACGGCTAGACGCCGCTGAACGCGCTCACGTACTCCTCGCCATGCTCATCAAAGACCAGTGGCTTGGCGTCTTCCTGCGAGACCTTGGTGGCCTCTGCCAATATTTGTTCAACGTCGACTCTGTCGAGAATACCCTTCTCGGTGAGCTTCGCGAGCAGCCGAGAGAACATGGCGGACGTAATCTTGGCCGTCGCGTCGGCATTCGTCTGAGACATCTTCCGTCTCCTTGCCTGCCGAAGAAGTTAGGGCCCTCGGAGACGGCCGCCACCACCTGAATTCCGCGGTTCGAGCCGCGGTCACCGGCCGGCCACCATGAGGCGCGTCCGGCCCCTGCGCCATGGGGCGCAGCCATCGGAGTCCACCATGAAGATCAGGAAGACGTACGAGATCGAGGACGCGATCCCGTCCGAGGTCCGGGACTTTTACGAGGAGCGGGATGGCGCATGGCATCTCACGCTCGAAGTGGAGGGCTCGGCCAGCCAGGACGACGTGACCCGGCTGAATGGTGCGCTCACGAAGGAGCGCAACGACCACCGTGCCACGAAGGAGAAGCTCCGCGCCTTCGGCGACCTGGATCCGGCCCGCGCCCGCGAGATCGTGGACCGCGTCAGCGAACTCGGCGACTGGGACGAGGTGCAGGGCAAGCTGCACCGCCTCGACGACACCAACGGCGACCAGGGCGCGGCCGCGATCGAGCAGCGGGTGCAGAAGGAGATCGAGCGCCGCGAGAGCGCGATCAAGGCGCCGCTGGAGCGCGAGATCAAGCAGCTGCGGGAGCGCGCCGAGGGCGCGGAGCGCGAGCGTGACGAGACCCAAGGCACGCTGCGCGGGCGCACCATCGCCGACGAGGTCCGGGCGGCGGCAGCCCGCGCCAAGGTGATCGACAGCGCCCTGGACGATGTCCTGCTCTACGGGGACCGCATCTTCGAGATCGCCGAGGACGGCACGGTCCAGACCAAGGATGGCGTCGGGGTCACGCCCGGCCTGAAGCCGGAGGCGTGGCTCTCGGACATGAAGGAGCGCCGCCCCCACTGGTGGCCGACCTCACAGGGCGCCGGGAGCCAGGGCAACCGCGGCGGCACGGGCGGCGGGTCGAACCCCTTCTCGGCGGAAGGATGGAACATGACCGAGCAGGGCCGTCTCTTCCGGGAGGACCCGGCGAAGGCCGAGCGCCTCGCCAAGGCGGCCGGAACGACGGTCGGCGGGCCCAGACCTCCGGCGCGCACCCGCGCTGCCTGACACCTTCCGGGCGGCCATGGGGCCGCCACTCATCATCGCCGCCGACACCATGGGGTGATCGGCGCTCTTCTCCCCACCCCTGAACACGACCGGCCGGCCATGGGGTCCGGCTTGGCGGTGCTGACGGACCACACCCTCAAGCCTCCCTCAGGAGATCCCCATGACCACCGGTGTTCTTCGCCTCTCGGACGTCGTCGTCCCCGCGATCTTCGTCCCCATGGTCCGCCGCCTTTCCATCGAGAAGACGGCGCTCATCCAGTCCGGCGCCGCCGTGGCGGATCCGCTGCTGGACCGGTTCCTCGCGGGCGCGGGCCTGACCACGAACATGCCCCGGCTCAACCCGGTCGACACGACCGATGTCGAGAACGTCTCGTCGGATGATCCGACCGTTTTCTCGACCCCGAACAAGCCCGGCGAGGGCAACGAGATCGCGGTCCGGCTGTCGCGCAACAACTCGTGGTCCCAGATGGACCTCGTGCGCTCGCTGCTCGCCGACGATCCGCTTGCGGCACTCGCCGAGCAGGTCGCACTGTACTGGGCTGTGCGGCGCCAGCGCGCGATGATCGCGCACCTCAACGGGCTGTTCGCGAACAATGCAGCAGCAACCGACGCCTTCCACGTGCAGAACGATATGCTCGTCGATCTCTCGACGATCAACAACGGCGAATATTCGAAGGGCATCACCGATTTCCACGGCTCCGCCTTCATCGACGCCTTCGTGACCATGGGCGACAACATGGGCGGGATCGCGCTCGTCGCGATGCACTCCCTCGTCTACGGCACGGCGTTGAAGAACAACCTGATCCAGTTCCGCCTGGACTCGGACGCGAACCCGACGATCCCGACCTACATGGGCAAGGACGTCATCGTCGACGATGCGATGCCGAACCCGTCGGCCGGTGTCTTCGACACCTACCTCCTCGGGCGCGGCTCCATCCTCTTCGGCACTGCCGATCCCGACGTGCCGAACGAGGTGCTTCGCATCCCGGGCGCGGGCAACGGCGGCGGCCAGGAGGTCATGTGGTCCCGCATCGAGTGGGCGCACCACGTGCCGGGCACGTCCTACGTCGGCACCGCGCCGAGCGGCGGCCCGTCGAACACGGCGACCACGAACAATCTCGCGGCCGCGGCGTCCTGGCAGCGCGTCGCGCCCATGCGGAAGATGATCCCCATCGCCCGCCTGCGCACCCGCGAGTTCTGACGCGGCCCTGGGGCGCGGTCGCGCGCCCTCCCATCCCTCGCACCGACAGGAGGCCGGAATGGCCGACCATCCGAACACCGAGAGCCGCACCCCGAACGATACCGGCACCGAGCAGGCCCGCACGGCCTCGGGGGGCGATCCGGCGGCCAACGCCAGCGACGCGGAGGGCCGTGCCGAGCCTCGCACACACCTGCAGTCGCGGCGCCGCGCGGCTACCGACAGCACGGTTTCGCCGAAGTCCTCGACCCTGCAGAACCTCGACGCCGAGCTCCACGCGGATCTCACCCAGGACGTGCTGACCGCCAATCGCGAGCGGATGGTGGCCGAGATCCGGGCGTCGGGCGGCTCGGCGGTGGATCTGCAGCGCCTGCAGGATCTCCACCAGGCGGTGGTGGACGCGCAGGCCGAAGTCGATGCCGCGATCGCCAAGCGCAACGCGGCACGTGACGCTTACGACCGGGAGGCCGAGGCGCAGGCCGTCGGCGGGCACGCCACCCACGGCGAGCAGGTCACGGCCTACATCGCGGCACAGAACGAGCTGCGCGAGCGGCAGGCCAGGATGAACGCCGCGGCCGCGCAGAGGGCCGGCGCGTAACCGCCATGGCAATGCAGCGCGTCAGCCCTGCCGTCCCGATGCTGGTCGCAGCGTGATCCCCATGCCGCTCATCGTCGAGGATGGCTCGGGGCTGCCGTCGGCCGAGAGCTACGTCTCGGTCGCCGCCTCGGATGCGTACCACGCCGCCCGGGCGAACACCGGTTGGGCGGGAGACGACGCGATCAAGGAAGCCGCGCTGCGCCGGGCCACCGAGTTCCTCGACAGCCTGTTCGAGGGACGCTGGATCGGTCGGCCGGCGATCCGGGGGCAGGGGCTCTGCTGGCCCCGCCAGCGGGCCTACGACGCCGGTCTCACGCTCCTGCCGGCCAACATCGTACCGCGGGGCGTGATCCGCGCGACCTGTGAGGCCGCCCTGCGCGAGCTCCAGTCGCCGGGCTCGCTCCAGCCCGACGTCCATCCGGGCGAGCGGATCGTCTCAGAGACGGTCGGCCCGCTCTCCGTCGAGTATGGCGACCAGGGCGTGGGCGGCGATGTCCTGCCCGTGGTCACCATCGTCAACCGGCTCGTCGCGCCACTGCTGCGCTCCGTCGCGGGCGCCGGCCTCGTGCTGAGGGCCTGACCTCCTGATGCCCGGCACCTTCGATTACGGCCGCGCCCGCCGCTCCGCCGACCGCCTCATCGCACGCTTCGGTGGGCCGGGCGCGATCCTGCGCGCCAGCGACGCCGGCAGCGGCGAGGACATGACGAATGGCCGGTCCGCCGCCGCGGTCGCCGCAGCGGATCCGAGCGCCTACCCTTGCACGCTCGCGGTGATCGACTACGACGAGCGGGACCGCGACGGCACGCTCATCCGGCAGCAGGATCGCCGGGCGCTGATCGCAGCGGGTGGCCTCGCGATCGAGCCGACCGACGCGGACCAGCTGCGCGACGCGAGCGGCGACGTCTACGCCATCGTCACGATCAAGCCGCTGGCGCCCGCGGGTATGGTCGTGATGTACGACGTCCAGGTGCGGCGCTGATGGCCGACCGAACCTTCGCGCTCAACATCGCTGCCTTCGTCGAGAAGGTGCAGGCCCGGGCCGACCTCGTCGTCCGCAAGCTCGTCCTCGACATGGGCACACGCATCGTGATGCGCTCACCCGTCGACACCGGTCGCTTCCGCGCGAACTGGCGCTACGGCCTGGGGCAGATGGATCGAGCCGTCAGCGACGACGTCGATCCCTCCGGACAAGAGACCATCGGCCGGCTGACGGCCGAGGTCACGACCGCGCGCTTCGGTGACGTGATCTACCTGTCGAACTCGCTGCCCTACGCGCTCCGCCTCGAGAATGGCTGGTCGAAGCAGGCGCCCGCCGGCATGGTTGGGATCACCGTGGCGGAGTTCGAGGCGCTGGTCGATCGTGCGGCCGATGCCGCGAAGGCCGAGATCACGTGACGACGGCGATTTCGGCGATCCAGGCCGCCCTCTACGCGCACCTGAAGGCCGCGCCGCTGCCGAAGCCGATGCGGATCGCTCCGGAGGGCAGGAACTTCGATCCGAACGGGACAGCCTACCTGCGGCCGACGTTCCTGCCGGCTGAGCCGGTCGGCGCATCCATCCCGTTCGATGGCGCCGTGGACCACTCGGGCCTCTACCAGATCGATGTCTTCTGGCCAGAGAACCGGGGCATCGGAGACCCGCTGGCGGTCGTCGCCGCGCTCTGCACGCACTATCGCCCGGGCATCACCCTGGCAGCTAGAGAGCAGCGTGTGCTGATCCTTCGCCCACCCGCGGTGCAGCCGGCGCTTCAGGAGCCTGGCTGGCTGCAGATCCCGGTCCGCGTGACCTGGACCGCCTACGTCGACGAGCCCGCCGACGCTCTCTGATCCCTCCATCCCGGCCGCCCCGGGGCGGTCTTTCCGCGCGCCTGAAAGGATACCACGATGCCGAGCCGCTACCCCGTCGCGGGCTGCAAGTTCTACATGACCTCAGCCCCCATGGCCGAGCCCGACGAGACGCTTGACGCAACGGCCTTCGCCTCGGTGAGCTGGACCGAGGTCAAGAACTGGAAGGAGATGGGCACCTTCGGCGATGCCGCGCAGGTGATCACCGACCAGATCATCGGCGACGGGCGCGACCACAAGGCGCTCGGCACCAAGAACGCGGGCTCGATGCAGAACGTGTTCTCGAACGATCCCACCGATCCGGGGCAGCAGGCGCTTGCCGCGGCGGCTGGTACGAACGTGAACTACGGTTTCAAGATCGAGTTCAACGACAAGCCCGCGACCGGGTCATCGCCGAAGAACTCGCTGCGGTACTTCGTCGGCCTCGTCGCGACCGCGCCGGAGACCGGCGGGACCGCCAACACCATCCGCAACCTCAACGCCACGATCGAGATCAACTCGAAGATCGTGCGTGTGGCGGCGTCGGCGAGCTGATCGGAGGCTGACCCATGGACGAACAGCGCGAGAGCGGCGCGGACGCACCGCAGGACGGGACCGTCGCGCTGCCGCAGGACGGGCTCGCCGAGGTGGCCCTGCGCGACGAGCGCGGCGGCGAGATCGGCGTCACGCTGAAGGTTGGGCCCGCGCCCGATACTCCGGAGGCCGAGGACCCGACCGGCATCAAGACGCTCGCCGGGCGCATCCGCAGCTGGACGAAGCTCGTCGTCGACGGTGAGCCCTACCCGTTCTCGACGGCGCGCGCGCTCGCGCTCCTCCAGCGCTTTCCGCATTTCCATCGCCAGGTCGCCGAGGCGACTGCAGACCAGAGCCGCCAATGATCGACTTCGGCCTTGATGCCTACGACGACCTCCAGGCCGCGCAGGAGGCTGGCATCGACGTGCCCGTCTTCCGCCCGGGCACGGACGAGGTGATGTTCACGATCCGCGTGCACGGGCCCGACAGCGCGCAGCAGCGCCGGGCCGTGGAGCGAGGGCAGGAGGAGAGCGCCGCCCGCGGCGAGCAGCTCCCGCTCACCCGGGACGAGATCACGGCCCAGAGCTGCCTCTTCCTGGCCCGGTGCTGCTCGGGCTGGACGCACCCGTCGGTGTCGTTCACCGAGGAGGCCGCGGCCGAGATGTTCCGGCGCTACGGCGCCATCCGGCAGGCCGTGGACGCAGCGGCGGCCGCCCGCTCGCGTTTTATCAGGCGGTCGCCGACCGCCTCTGCCGCGCCGTCCGCGACGGTCTGAACAAGCGCCCGATTGCACTGCCCCCGGCCGGGGCTCACCTCTGGCGGTGGTTCTGGGACCTCTCCGCCCAGCGCACCGGCAGCGGGTTCGGGCCGAATCCGCTCCAGTTCTCCGAGATCTGCGCCTGGCAGGCCCTCGCGGGTGTGCGGATGAAGACTTGGGAACGCCGGAGCATCTTGAAGATGGATGAGACGTTCCTGGTCGAGCAGGGCCGACGGATCGAGACCGGGGCGAAGGACGAGGAGGCGCTCGGGCCGAACCTGACGCCGGAGATGATGGACAAGGCGTTCGGGTGAGATCAGGCCGCGACGCTCGATAGCGCCCGCTCGACCGCGTCAGGTTCCTTGTCGATGACGATGAGAAGGGTGCGGGCCGCCGGATCGGGGATGCGTCGCTTCTGCTCCCAATCCCGCACCGCGGCAGGTGACAGGCCGAACCGCTGCGCGAACCGCTCCTGCGAGAGGCCGGTCTTCTTGCGGATTGCGGCCACGTCGATCGGGGGAGGCGTGAAGACGCGTGCGGGAGCCATCTCGCCGCGGGCAATAGCCCTGGCCTCCTGTGCGCTCTTGAGAAGGCGCTCGCCAAGTTTCGTCATCATAGCCTCCGCTTCAAAGTTGCAAGTTTTGTCTTAACACCGCTACGATAGTCATCTGCCAGGCAAGACAATTCTGCAGCAAGGGCGTTGCGTTCCGCTTTCGTGAGGTTGTCCCGTTCGCCCTTGTCGATGAGGGCCAGGAGAAACAGGGGAACGTCGTCTCCACCGTAGTAGTGGATCGTCCGATAGCCGCCGCTCTTGCCTTTGCCCTTACCGGCGAACCGCACCTTGCGGGCGCCGCCAGTTCCGGCCATCACGGCGCCCGCCAGCGGGTTGGCCGAGAGCCAAGCCGCCATGGCGAGCACGTCCTCATCGGAGAGCCCGGCATCCGCCGCGTCGGCCTCGAAAGTGGGAGTGGTCAGGACGCCGTGCATGGCCGTTATGTACGGCATTGCCGTAGTCAGGTCAAGGTGAGTCTGTCCCGTCAGGCCTGGCCGCGGGCGCCGAACGGGAAGGCGAATGGGTCAATCCGACGCCCATGCCCGAGAGCGGACGCGTCAGGATGTTTCTCGCAGCGGCTGAAAATTTTATTGGTCGGAGACGGCAGGCGCACATCCTGCGCAGTAGCAGATACAGGGCGAGGCGGTGCGTTCCGGCTCGCTCATCGCGGGAACATCTGTCGGTCGCCGGCTTCTTCCATAAAATGACGTTGATTTTCGCACCATTCAAGCTTTCCAGTCATATTTACTTCAGCCAGGCGCCGTTTTCCTTCAGAAATTACCATCTTATACCACTTTTGAGGCGTCGTACTTTCTCGACCTATTGCAGCAAAAGCGTCCGCGAAGCGGTTCGCAAGCGCTTTGTTGGTGGGTATTTGGTCAGGGCAAAAATTTGCAATCGCGGTGAACCGGGATACCGACCTAGAGGCAGTATGCGCTTCTTGATCGCCAGATCTGCACGTCTCCGTCAGCAGCACGAGCCAGAACAGAGTTGCAACATACCTCATGACCGCTGACCTCGCCGTTCTCGGCCTCGAAATCGATTCTCGCCCTGCGGTAACCGCTTCGGAGGCGCTGGACAATCTTGCGCAGTCGAGCGCGTCGGCCGAGGGTGCGTCGCAGGCGATGCTCGCCGCGATGGATCGCCTCACGGGCGCGCTCAACACGAACACCGGCGCGATCCGCACCGCCGGCGCCGCCTACCGCGAGTTGGGCGGACAGGTCACGACGACCGGAACGAACCTCGACCAGTTCGTCACCCGCGGCGAGCGCGTGATCGGCGCGGTGAACGATCAGGCCCGCGCGGTCCGCGGCGCTGCGGATGCCTGGAAGGCGCTCGATCAGGCCGGGCGCTCGGCGGTGCAGAATTACGACCGCAACGCGCGCGCCAGCCAAGCACTGGGCAGCCTCAGCAGCACCGGCGGCGTGCCGGTGGCACCGCCACGGCCGTCGGGGTCCGGCGGCGAGGGCGAGGCCAGCCAGCGCTTCCGCGACATGCTGATGCGCGACGTCCTTTTCAACGTGAAGGATTTCGGTGAGCAGGTGCTTGCCGGCTCGTCGCCGATCCGGGCCGGCCTGCAGCAGGGGCCGCAGATCGCCGCGCTGATGTCGATGGGCGGCTTCGGCATCACGGATGTGCTGACCTCGCTGTCGAGCAAGGCCACCGCCGCCGCGGGCGCAATTGGCGTACTCGGCGCCGCCACCGGCGGATTTGCGGTCGCGGTCGGCCTCGCGGTCGCCGCGCAGCAGAGCTACTCGGCAACGCAGGTGCAACTCGCCCAGAACCTCTCGGGAGTTGGACGCGCCTCCGGCACCACCGCGCAGCAGATCAACGCCATCGCGGCGGCTTCGGCCTCGGCCGGCGGTGTTTCCGTGCGTCAAGCGCGCGAGATGGCCGGCGCCTTCGCGGCGACCGGCCAGATTGGCGCCGAGATGTATTCGGGCCTGATCCGCACGACCAAGGACTATGCGGCGACCACCGGCCAGGATCTCGCCACCGCGCAGCAGGAGGTCGCTCGCGCCTTCGCGGATCCCGCGAAGGGCGCCGAGATGCTGAACGCCCGACTTGGCTTCCTGAACGACACCAGCCTGACCACCGTCCAGCGTCTTTCTGCGCAGGGCGACCGGCTCGGCGCGCAGCGCGCCCTGTTCGACGCCTACGCCGGCAGCCTGACCAAGGCGACCGAACTCACGTCGGGCTGGGGGCACATCAGCGAGACCGTCGGCACCACCGTGTCGAACTTCTGGGATCGCATCGGCCGCGCCGCCGACAAGGCGCTGACCGGCGGCTCGCTCGACGAGCGCCTCGCCAAGGCGCGGCAGCGGCTTGCGGATGCCGAAGCCGCCGAGCAGTCCGGCAATCCGTTCTACTCGACGCGACATACAGAAGGGTTGCGGGCTGGCGTCAGCGCGCTCCAGGCGCAGGTCGACCAGCGCGAACGCCAAAGCCAGCAGGCGCGGGCGAACCTCAACAGCATCGACATCGGCAACCTGCCGCGCTCCATCGATCCGACGAGCGAGGCGCTGCGCGAGGCCGAGGACCGGGCGCAGAAGTTGCGGCGCGCGATTAGCGACCCGATCACCTTCGGGCTGACGCCGGCGACGCTGGCCGCCACCGAAGCGGCGATGGAGCGGATCGCGCGGCAGGCGATGTCGATGCGCCAGGACATCGAGAAGTTCGGCGACGCCGGCACGGCCGCGATGGTCCGGGCCGCCGAATTAGAGAACCGCACCGCGACCATGGCGCCGGCGGGGCGCGAGGCCGCGCAGCGCCAGGAGGCTTACCAGAACGCGCTCCGTGCCAAGGGCCTCGACCCCAACGCCACCCGAGCGGACGTGCTCGCGCGGTACAACGGGCAGCTGGCGAACGACAACCTTGATGCGCGGGACGCCCGCGCGATTGCGAATGCCCGCGACGAGGCGCTGAAAGCGGTCACCGAGCGCGAGAACCTGCAGAAGGTCCGCGACCTTGGTAATGACACGACCCGTCAACAGTCTTACCGTCAGACCAGCCGTTATTCGACGAACATCCGTGACGTGCCCGAGCAATATCGCGGCACTGTGTACGAAGCTGCAATCAGTCAGGGTCTTGAGCCCGACTTTCTCGCTTCGGTCTTCCGTCGAGAGAGTCGATTTCAGCCGGACATCATCAGCGGCCGTATCGTCAGCCCAGCAGGCGCGATTGGTCCGTTCCAGTTCATGCCGTCGACCGCCGCCGGCATGGGCGTCGATCCGCTCGACTTCACGAGTTCGGCCTTCGGTGCCGCACGCATGCTGCGAGAGCGTCTGAACGCGCGCAACGGCAATGAGGCGCTCGCGCTGGGCGACTGGAACTGGGGCCTGGGCAATGTCAATCGCGTCGGCGGAGACGTGACCCGGTTCCCCGCCGAGACGCGCGGCTTCATCGCGGAGGTTCTTCAGCAGCGACCGCAGGCGGCCGACATGGTCGCCGCCGAGCGCGAGCGCCAGACCAGCCTGCGGCAGGAAGCCGAGGCGCTGCGCCTCGCGAAGGAGGCCAACGGCCAGGATGCGGAAGGGCTGCGTGCCCGTACCGACGCGCAGCAGGCGATCATCCGTGAGCAGGGCAGGGGTGTCGAAGTCTCGCGGGAGTACGCGGCGACGTTGAGTGCCGAGGCCGCGGCGCGCGCGCGGATCGTCACCGAACAGCGCGTGCTCCAGTTCAGCACCGACAACGCCTTCGAACTGCGCCAGCTTGGACGCTCTGCCGACGAACAGGCGGCCTATGCACGGGCCCGCCAAGTCGTCGGAGACGACACCTCGCGCGATGCGCAGAGCGTCGCGCAGCAGGCCTTCCGCACGAACGAGCTGAAGGACGCGCGCACCACCTTCCAGGACACGACCAGCACCTTCATCACGACGCTCCTCCGAAGCGGAAGCGCGGCGCAGGCGGCCACCAGCGGGTTGCAGATGCTCGAAGAGAAGCTTTTGCGGTGGAGCATCGACCAGCTGGGTGCCGGGCTGTTCGGCGGCTCGGGTTCGTCTTCGGGCGGGCTCGGCGGATTGCTGGGGTCGTTGTTCTCCGGTTCGCGCGGCCTTCCGACGATGGCCCAGGGCGGCATGGGGCCGGATCTCCCTGCGGCTGCTAGCTCGGGCGGCTTCCTTTCCAGCCTCGCTGGCCTGTTCGGCTTCGCCGACGGCGGTCCCGTCTTCGGCCCCGGCGGCTCCCGAGAAGATCGCGTGCTGGCCCGGCTCTCGCCCGGTGAGTTCGTGGTCAGCGCGGCCGCTGCCTCGCGCAACCTCGGCCTGCTACACGCGATCAACAGCGGCGGCATGCGCGGTTACGCGGACGGCGGCTTGGTGGGGCAGGGCGCCTACCCGATGCCGCCGTCCGCGGCCTCGTCACCCGCCGCGGGCCAGACGGCCGGCCCCACCTTCATCGCCCACATCACAACGCAGTCCACCGGCGACGACGCCCAGGACCAGCGCAACGCGCAGGCGAACGCCCAGGCGTTCCGCCAGGAGTTCGATCGGATGTGGACCGCCCGGACGCAGAACGAGATGCGGCCCGGCGGGATGCTCCACGCCGCCGGGGCGAGGCGCGCTTCCTGAAACCACACCGACGAGACGCCGATGAACCGACGCTCCTATCTCGGCCTGCTCGCGGTTGCGCCTGTGGTGAGCTTTGCCGGACTCGCGATCCCGACGGCCCTGACGAAACGTCGTGCGGCTCGTGTGGCGTCGGGGAATGGGAGTTGCGCTGTCAGCGCCGACCAGATCGCCCGCAGTACCATCAGCGCCGACCAGATCGCGGCCAGAAGCATCTCCGTCGGCAAGATCTCGCCGCACGCGTTCGAGACCCGGATTGATCTGCCCGCGTCCGGGCAGGACCGCCTGATTGGGCGCTGAGCTTCGGCGCGTGACCGTGCCTTCCCGCCGCGGCCCCGGGCGTCGGGCTGCCCACGTCAAGGACCAGCCCATGAGCCGTCCGAACGGAAAGCCTCCGATCGACCGCACCGCCGAGACCGCTCACCCGGTGCCCCAGCCCCCGGTTCCGTCTGCCACCGCCCCGGCCGAGGCCGGCCCGTTGCCGGGCGGTGGCTTCGCGACGCCCACCGTCGAGAACGAACCGCCCTGCCTGTTCGTGGGCGGTTCCGGCATGAGCCAGGTCGACCTCCTCGAGATGGCGCTGATGTTCCTGCTGCAGATCTCCGGCTCGCCGGTCGTGGTCGAGAAGGGTGCGCTGCGCACGCAGGTGCTGTCGGCTGAGCGCGTCGCGCAGCTGAGCGACAGCGCCCGCCGCTTCGTGACCCCCGTGGGCGAGCATTGAGCCCCTCTACCCAGGAGACATCGTCATGACGAACCAGACCCTCGACATCGGGGTGAACCTCAATTCCGTGGTCCGCGGCCAGCCCGTCGCCATCTTCCGGCGCGGCTTCGACGCCTACGCCATGCGGGGCAAGCTGGTGCTCCACGGGACGGACGGTACGAGGGCAGAGGGCGCCATCGTCGCCTCCGAGGTCGGCCGGTTCTACGGGCTGTGCCAGCGCTTCATCGGCCAGAACATCTTCGCCGGTCCCGCCGCGGCGGCCACGCCCGGCTACTACGCGCCGGACGCCGCCCTGTTCGACGGTATCGAGGCGGCCGACACCGACGCGCGCGCACTGCATCCGATGGAGCCGTACACGGTGCTCCTCGTGATCCTCACGCACTCGTACGTCTCGACCGCGGCGATGTCTCAGGCCGCCTCGGGCTGAGGGCTGGCTCGTGGCCTACCCGGCCTTCCCGACGCTGGGGATCCGTCCCTACGGCCCGGTGACGCCCGGCTCCTCGAAGCCGGGCAAGGCCGCTGTGCTCACCGCGAGCTTCGGCGACCGGTATTCGCAGCGGACTGGGGACGGCATCAACCCGCTCGCCCGGGACTTCAACTATCGCTCGATCCTGCTGCCGGCCGATAAGATCCAGCGGCTCGAAGCATTTCTCGTCGAGCGGGCAGGCTACAAGCCGTTCACGTTCCAGGTTCCGTTCGAGCCGGCGCCGCGCCAGTTCATCTGCGACAGCTGGAACACCGACTATTCCGACGCGCTCTACAGCACGCTTACGGCGACATTCAGGGAGAACTTCGACCCGTGACCACGCCGAACACGGCGATCCTGCGCGCCGGCCAGAGCCTCACGCCTGGTGACCTCGTGGCCCTGTTCATCATCGATCTCTCGCCGCTCAATGTGAACCAGCAGTTCGCCTTCACGAGCGAGGCCGACAAGAACCGCGGCGTGATCCAGTTCCGCGGCATCCGCTACACGCCCCTCGACGTGAAGGCCGAGGGCTTCGCGTTCACGAACCAGGGCGCCATGCCCCAGCCGAAGATCTCGGTGTCGAACGCCACGCGGATGATGAGCTCTGCAGCCCTGCTCTACCAGGACCTCATCGGCGCCCGGCTCTACCGTACCCGCACCTATGCGCAATTTCTGGACGGGGCACCGCTGGCGGACCCGGAGGCGGCCTACGCCCAGGACGCCTACCGCTTCGAGCAGAAGATCGAGCACAGCAAGCGGCAGATCGTCTGGAGCCTGGCCTCGGACATGGACCAGGAGGGCCGGCAGCTGCCCGGCCGGACGATCATCCGCGAGATCTGCATGTGGCGGTACCGGCGCTGGGATCCTGCGGCGGGCGCCTTCAACTACGACCACGTCGAGTGCCCTTACACGGGCGACAAGGCGTTCGACCGCTTCGGCAATCCGACCACGTCGGACAAGGACGAACCGTCCCGCCACGTCAACACCTGCTGCAAGGTGCGCTTCGGCGCGCGGGCGCAGCTCCCCTTTGGAGGATTCCCAGGTGTCGCTCGCGTTCGCGCATGACGATGGGCTGAGCACCCGCTGGGCGCAGGCCGTGGACGCCCACAAGCGGCACGCCGCGGCCAGTTGGCCCGCGGAGGCCGGCGGGCTGATCCTGCCGGATGGCAACTACGCTCCCCTGCGCAACGTGGCGGGCGATCCGCTCACCGAGTTCGAGACCGACCCGGTCGAGGTGGCGGCGGTCAGCGGCCATGCCTACGCCGCGGTGCTGCACTCGCACTGCTCGATCGAGGATCCGCGCACGGGCCAGGTCACGCCTCCGCCGGCCTGCCCATCGGGCGAGGACATGCGTGCTCAGATGGACACCGCGGTTCCCTGGGGGATCACGCTCTGCGTCTCGGCCGGCTGCTCCGACCCGTTCTGGTTCGGCGATCAGGTGCCCCGCGCGCCGCTGCTCGGGCGCCCCTTCGTCCACGGCAAGTGGGACTGCTACTCGCTCGCCCGCGACTGGCATCGCGAGTTCGTCGGCATCGAGATCCCGGACGTCGCCCGGGAACCGGACTGGTGGAAGCCGCACGTCGACCGCCCGCCGCTCGACCTCTACGCCGACGGCTTCGCCCGAGCCGGCTTCGTGCGCGTGGGGACCGACGGGCGCCCGCGAGAGGCGGGCCCACTGCCCGGAGACTGCTTCCTCTGTCGTGTCCGATCCTCGGTGATGAACCACAGCGGGGTCTACCTCGGCGGCGGCCTGATCCTCCACCATCTGGCGCACCAGCTGTCCGGCCGCGACCCCGCCTCCGTCTGGCGCTCCAAGCTGTCCTTCCTGATCCGCCACCGCGACCTTCCCGACGATTGGAGGCCACCGGATGCTGCGCACGATTAGGCTCTACGGCTCGCTCGCCGAGCGGTTCGGCCCTTCCTTCCGACTGGACGTGCGCTCCCTCGCGGAGGCCTGCCATGCGCTGGGTTGCCAAATCCCGGGCTTCCGCGCGGCGATCGAGGAGGGCCGATTCCGGGTCACCTGCGGGACCGCCAGGCGGGCGCGCACGGCGGTCGACGTGACGCCGGACCTGATCACCTTCGGGCTGCCCGCCGGAGACCTCCACATCGTACCCGTGGTGCGGGCCCGGAAGTCGGGCGTGGGGGTCGGCAAGATCATCGTCGGCACCCTGATCGCGGCTGCGACGTGGTGGATGGGCGGACCCGGCTGGCTGATCGGGCTCGGGGCGAGCCTCGCGCTGTCGGGCGTCTCCACGATGCTCAGCCCGAAGCCTAAGGAGCAGAAGGAGCGCAAGTCCTACATGTTCCAGGGCGGCGACAACGTCAGCGAGGAGGGCATCCCGGTTCCCCTCTGCTTCGGCCTCTGCATGGCGAACCCCATCACGATCAGCGCCGGCGTCTCGGTCGCCAATACGACCGGCCGCGCGACGGGTCTCGGATAGCGACCAGATGGACGACCTGAGTGACAGCGGCCCCGTGTTCGGGCCGGACGCCGACGTGCGATCTCTGGAGAGGACGGCGCCGGGCGCGCCCGCGGCCATCCGCGGCCGCAAGGGCTCGTCGGGCTCCGGCAAGGCCGGTGGGTCGGCGTCCAGAGCGCCCGACACCCTGTTCTCGAACGCCACGGTCCGCCTCGTCGACCTGATCTCGGAGGGTGAGATCGAGGGCGTCGTGGGCGGCCTGCGGGGCGTCTACATGAACGACGTGCCGGTCCAGAACGCCGACGGCACCTACAACCAGAAGGGTCTGACGGCGGAGTTCCGCGTGGGGGCGCCGGACCAGCCGTACATGGCCGGCCACCCGGACGTGGAGACCCCGCAGAGCGTTGGGGCCACGGTCAGGAAAGCCACGCCGGTCACCACGGTGCTCTCCATCGGCGAGGCCGACCGCGTCCGGGTGATCATGGAGCTGCCGGCGCTATTCCTGGCCAAGTCCGACGGCAGCGTTCGCGAGAACACCGTCACGTTCCGGATCGAGGTCCGGTACTCCGGCGGTCCCTGGGTCAATCCGATCGGCGATGTCACGATCACCGGCAAGAATACCAGCCCGTTCTACTGCAATTACGAGTTCCCGCTGCCGGTCAACCCAGCCGGCGCGTCACCGCCATGGAGCGTGCGGGTCACCCGTCTGACCGATGACACGGAGGGCTTCAACAACAGTCAGAACAAGTGGACGAGCCAGAGCGACATCATCTTCTTCTCGCTCACCGCGGTGCAGGACAGTAAGTTCTCCTACCCGCACTCGGCAGTGGTGGGTCTCACCGCAGACTCGTCGCTGTTCGGCTCGTCGCTGCCGGCTCGCACCTACCTGGTGAAGGGCATAAAGTGCCAGGTTCCTGCGAACTACGATCCCGAAGCGCGGACCTACACCGGGATCTGGGACGGAACGTTCAAAGAAGCCTGGACCAACAACCCGGCCTGGGTCTTCCACGAAGTTTTGCGGAACAATCGCTTCGGCCTCGGCCAATTCATCGACCCGGCAACCGTCGACAAGTTCACGCTCTACAACATCGCGGCGTACTGCGACGTGATGGTGTCCGACGGCAAAGGCGGGCGGGAGCCGCGGTTCACATTCAACGGGCAGATCACCCAGCAGGCCGACGCCTTCGACCTGTTGCGACAGATCTCGGCCATCTTCCGGGGCATGGCGTTCTGGTCGACGGGCACCGTCACGGCGGTCCAGGACCGGCCCGACGACGTGCGCGCCCTGGTCACGCCGGCCAACGTGATCGACGGCCTGATCACCTACTCGTCGTCCGCCCGCAAGGCTCGGCACACCGTCGCTCTGGTCACGTGGAACGATCCCGACAACCTGTTCAAGCCGCAGATGGAGGTCGTTGTTCACGACGAGGGCGTGGCCCGCTACGGCTACAATGTCACCAAGGTGGACCTCCTTGGCTGCACCTCGCGCGGCCAGGCGCACCGCGAGGGTCTGTGGCGACTCCTCGTTGAGAACTACTGCACCCAGACGGTGAGCTATCAGGCGGGCCTTGACCACGCGGTGCGCCGGCCGGGCGACGTGATCGCGATTGCCGATCCGGCGATCTCGAACCTCGATCTTGGTGGTCGCCTCCTCGCCGGCTCGACCGCTCAGCTGCTGCACCTCGACCGTCCCGTAACGCTCAAGGGTGGGGTCCAGTACGAGATCTCGGTGGTGATGCCCGACGGCACGGTGGCCGAGCGGCAGATCACGACGGCGGCGGGCTTCGACATAACGCAGGTGGCGGTGGCACCTGCACTGCCCTCGGCGCCGGATCCCGCGGCGATGTGGCAGATCATCGGCGACGTCGTCCCGCAGTTGTTCCGTATTGTCTCCATCGGCGAGAGCCAGCCACACGTCTACGACGTGTCAGCGCTCGAATATGAACCCTCGATCTATGCCGCCGTGGACGACGGGGCCGCTTTCGCGCCACTTAACATCAGCGAGCTCCCCAACATCGTCTTGCCGCCGATGAACATTACCGTGCGGGAGTCAACCTACTTCGAGATCGGGTTGCCGCGGCAGTCGCTGCTTCTCAGCTGGACGGCCGGCCAGCCCTTCAACTCGGTGGCCTACCACGTCACCGCCGTGAAGCCGAACGGGACGCTGATCGCGTTGCCGAAGACGGCGAACACGTCCGTCGAGATCCTCGACGCGTCGAGCGGCGACTGGATGTTCGTGGTTCAGGCCGAGGGCCTTGGCGGTCGGGTGTCGAACGCAGTGACCCTCGCGTACACGGTCTCGGGCTGGATCGGCCTCTCCGGGCCGCAGATCACCGGCCTCGCGCTCAAAGGCGGCGGCACCACCTTTTCCGGCACCGCGCCTACCCTCACCTGGGGGCTAACGTGGCCGGACGGGGTCGCCCCCTACCCGGTGCGCTACGTGGTTCGGGCCTTCGACCCGGTCACGAACGCGCTCCTCCGCCAGGAGATTGTGGCGCAGGCCTCGTACACCTACTCGTTCGAGCGGAACGTGGCGGACGGAGGGCCGCGGCGCACGATCAAGTTCGCTGTGGCGGCGGTCGATGCGATTGGGCGCGAAGGCTTGTCGGCCGCGGTCACGGTAACCAACCCGCCCCCGGCCGCGATCACACCGACCCTGATATGGACGACTGCCTCGGTCGTCGTCTCCTTCGCGCAGCCCCTGGACACCGACTTTGCCGGGGTCCTCGTGTGGATGTCGAAGGTGTCGGGCTTCCAGCCCAGCGCCGCCACGGTCGCTGTCGACACATCCTCGAACCCAATCTTTATCCCGGGCGAGACCAACGTCACCTACTACATAAGGGTGGCGGGTTACGATACTTTCGGGAAGGACCCGACGCAGCTCAACATCGGACCCGAGGTGAGCATCACCACCTCGGATTGGCTGATCGACACCCAAGCACCGGATCGGCCGCAGGGTCTCGCGCTGACAACCACCCTTACGGTCACCGCGACCGGGGTTGCCCTCGCGTCGATTGCCGCGACCTGGAATGGTGTCACAAGCAAGAACTTGGCCCGCTATCAGTTCGAACTGGCCGAGGGCGATGGCAAGGCGGCCGACACATCGTGGATCCGCCGCGAGGTCGACGCAGCCCAGCCGCGGGTGACGTGGGACGGCCTGAAGCCCGGCGTCGTCTATGCCGGGCGGACACGGTCGCTCAACATGTGGGGCTACTGGTCGGCGTGGTCGGACATAAAGACGATCCGTGCGGCCCTGAACACGGCCAAGCCCGGGGCGATCACCGGCTTCGCGGTCAGCGCGGCGCTCCAGTCGGCATCCCTCTCCTGGGTCAACCCCGGCGACCTCGACCTTGAGGCCGTCGAGGTCTGGACCGGGACCTCCTCTCCGGCGACGCGCATGGCCGTGGTCGCGGCGCCCGCGGCCTTCTACGTGGACGCAACCCTGGGGACCGCCGGCACCGCCACCTACTGGATCCGCCCGGTCAACTCCTCTGCCACCGTCGGCGACTACGTCGGCCCGAAGACCGCAACCTCCATCCAGCTCACGGGCGCGGCGCTGGCCGCGGGCGTGATCGACGCCACCAAGCTCGCCGCCTCGATCGTGCCTCCGACCGCGGTGTCCACCCTGCCGGACGCCTCGAAGTGGACGGGGTCGAAGCTCGTCCTGAACGGCGCGGACAGCAAGCTCTACCGGCTGAGCGGCGGCGCCTGGGTCTCGGCGGCGGACCCGGTCGATGTCAATTCCACCATCGCCGCCGCCAAGATCAAGGCGGCCCAGATCACCGATCAGCTCACGGACGCCCAGATCGCCGGGCTGTCAGCCGCCAAGGTCGCCGGCACCCTGTCCGATAGCCAGCTCGCCGGCATCTCGGCGTCCAAGCTGGTCGGGCAGGTGGTCTCGGCCCAGATCGCTGCTCTCGACGCCTCGAAGATTGCTGGTCAGCTCAGCGACAACCAGATCACCGGGCTGTCGGCCGCTAAGCTCGCCGGTCAGATCACCTCGACGCAGATTACGGACAGCGCGATCTCGACGCCGAAGCTCGCGGCGGGCGCCGTAGTCGCGAGCACGATCGCGGCGGGCGCTATCACGGCCTCCAAGCTCCAGGTCGCGAGCGCGAACGTCGCCTACAATGGCGACCTGTCCCAGGGCACGAAGGGCTGGGCCTGCACCTACGCCTCCAACTCCGCGTCTCCGGGGAATTTCGCGGCGGGCTCCGATGGGATCTACCGCCCGGCCGGCATGCCCGCCTTGGGTTGCCTCTTCTGGGGCACGTGGGCCGGCACAGATTATTTTGAGGTCGCGAATACCCGCGTCGGCCCCACCGGCGTCTCCAGCCCCTACCCTGTCCTGACCGGGCAGCGGATCGAGGCGTCCGCCTGGGTAGGCTCGCACCGCTGCAAAGCTGCGATGGGCCTGCGCTTCGCGGACGCCTCGGGAGCGATCGTTGCCGAGGTGTGGAGCCCCACCATCACCAACCGGCAGCCGGCCGGCACCTCGCCCAACAATCCCGACGACCGGCTCGGGGTGATCGCCACCGTGCCGGCCAAGGCGGTGTCCGTGACGCCGATCTTCCGCGCCACCGGCACCGGGGACGCCACTCCGGTTCTGATCGTCTCTGCCCTGATGATCGCGACCCCCGCACCGGGTCAGACGGAGCTGAGCCCCTACGTGCCGGCCGGTGTGACGACCATCGACGGGAGCAACATCTTCACGGGGTCAGTTGGCGCGGACAAGATCGTCGCGAAGTCGATCACCGCAGGGCAACTCGCCGCGGGCGCGGTCACAGCCAACGAGATCGCCGCCAACACCATCGTCGCCGGCAACATCGCGGCCGGCGCGATCACGGCGACCCAGATCGCCGCTCAGACGATCGTCGCCGGCAACATCGCGGCGGGCGCGGTCACGGCCAGCAAGCTGGCCATCAGCTCGGCCAACTACGCCTTCAACGGTGACTTGTCCCAGGGCACCAAGGGCTGGAGCAATGCCTACAACTCCAAGGGCGCCACGATCGCCAACTTCGATGTGGGTGTTGAGGCTCAGTGGCGCCCGGCCGGAATGCAAGCGCTGAGGGCGGGCTTTCAGGGCACCTGGACCGGTAAGGACTTCTTCGAGGTTTGGCAGGGCAGATTGGCGGCCTCTGGCGCATCCAGCGCCTACCCGTGTCTCCCAGGACAGCGGGTCGAGGCATCGATCTGGCTCGGCGCCCATCGATGCAGCGCGGCACTGGTCCTCCGCTTCATCGATGCCACGAACGCCGCCGTTGGAGACTTCGTCAGTCCCACCTTCACCGATCACGCGCCAAACGGCACCCCTCCGAACAACCCGGCTGACCGGGTCGGCGTGATTGCCACGGCTCCGGCCACCGCTGTGGCCTACTATCTGATAGTCCGTGCCGCAGGAACCGGCGAGAGCAGCCCCTATTTGTTCGTCGCGGCATTGATGATCGCGACTCCAGCCGCGGGTCAGACAGAGCTTAGTCCCTACGTTGACCCAGGCGTTACGACGATCGATGGCGCCAATATCTTTACTGGATCCATCTCCGCAGATCGGCTCGTGGCTCGCTCGGTCACAGCGATGCAGATCCAGGCCGGGACCATCACCGGCAACGAGATCGCGGTAAACAGCATCACGGCGGACAAGCTCGTCGCAAACTCGATCACCGCGGGGCAGATCGCGGCCGGCGCCATTGGTGTGGATCAGCTCGCTGCCGGCGCGATCACCGCCGACAAACTCGGCATCGGCCTCAACACGGGCAATCTACTGTTCAACTCGGATTTTCAGACCAATATTGCGGGGGTCGCCTACAACTGGATCTCGGACAATCGCTCCGACATAACCACGCTCGGTTGGGACAACTATTGGTGCCCTAATGGCATGGGCGCCGTCTGTGTGCATCGGACGGGCCTGGACGGTGCCAGCGGCCCGGTCATCGACATTCGTCTTGAGCGGCGCACCGCCTCGGGCTGGGACAAGCGCTACCCCGTCGTAGCGGGGCAGTGGTATGAGTTCTCCGCTTACGTCTCGATCCACCGCTGCGGCGCGCAGCCGATCCTCGCGTGGCAAAGTCAGGACGGCGGCGACCTCGGCGCTACATACGGCACCTACATCACCGAACCGGGGGGTACCCGGGGCTCCCTGGCCGGCATGGCGCGGGTCTATGTGATTGCCCAGGCTCCGGCCAACTCGGCCAGCGTGGTCCCGCTGCTGCGCACGGCCCTCAACGGTGGATCGAACATCTACACGTTTTGGACTGGCCTCTACTTGGCGAAGGCGGTCCCGAACCAGCGGACGCCCTCAGACTGGGCACCTGGGGCCAATACGGTCATCGACGGCGGCCAGATCGCGACGCAGTCGATCATAGCGGCCAGCATCGCGGTCGGGACCCTGACCGGCGATCGGCTCGCGGCCAACACCATCACCGGCAACCAAGTCGCCGCGCAGACACTGAGCGGGTGGCACATCCAGGCCAACTCAATCTCCGCGGACAAGATCCAGGTCGGAGGCGGGCAGTCACTGACCTCATGGCTCTACGGCCCCGACACCACCAAGATCAACGGTGGTGCCATCGCCGCAAACAGCATCTCCGCCAACAGCCTGAAGATCGGAGCCCGCGGCCTCGTTATATCCGGCATCGAATTCACGGCGGACAAGAACAGCGGGAGGGTCTCTTGGTCGGGCGGAACGGTCGGCTGGACGGATGATTGGGGAAATCCGGTTTCAACCAATGTCGATAGCGGCTACGTTGATTGGAAGGGTTGGTTGACGATTGTCTGGATCAAGGGGCGCAAATATCTAGACTGGGCTAACGACAGTAACGGTGGATGGCAGCGGGATTATGCCAACCCCGACGCGGTGCCGATGGCCTTCTACTCGGGCTGGACGGGATTGAACGTGCTCAAGGGGGGGAGCACGGTCGACGGAGCCCGCATCATCACCGGCTCGGTCAGCACCGCCCAGCTTGCCGCCGCCGCCGTGCAGGCCGACAAGATCGCGGCCGGAGCCATCCAGGCCCAGCATATCGGGGCCGGGCAGGTGACGGCCGACAAGATCTCGGGTGGTACGATCTCAGGCGGCAACATCTACGTCGGCGACGGCCGGCTACGCCTGGAGTCCAGCGGCGGCCAGTCGCGCATGATCGTCGGTGCCGGCGCAAACATGTGGGTGGCGCGGATCGTGCTCGGCAACCTCGACCCCTGGACCAACAACTCCGGCCGCTGGGGCCTGATGATATGGAACGAGGCCGGAAATCTCATCCTCAACACGGACGGGGTCAACGGCCAGGGCATCTGGGCAAACTCGATCACGGCCGACAAGCTCAACGTCGGCGCCCTGTCCGCCGTCACTGCAAACCTCGGCGCGGTCACGGCGGGCGTCGCGCAGTCGGGCGACGGCAAGTTCGTGATCGACTTCAATGGCAAGTTCCTCTCGATCTCGGACTGAGCCCTGGTCACGCGCGTCATCATCGGAAGCCACCCGAATATCGGGCACGTGGGGCTCTTCGTCTCGAAGCCCGGGGTCGAGGCGACCACGGCTGACCGCACCGACCGCAGCCAATTCCTGATCTCGACGGATTTCACCGACCGCCGCCCATTCCGGATCCTCACCGCGGGCCAGACCAACACCAACACGGCGATCAACCTTCCGGGCTCGGTCAGCTCGCTCGGGGGCGAGCCGCTCCTCGTCTACCGGCCGATGACGGACTCAACCAGCGAGCGCGCGCAGAAGCTCTACGGCGTCAGCAATGATGGGAGCGGAAACGCCTACTCCGGGAGCGAGTTCTATAATCGACTAATCGACGGCAATCCTGCCTACTTCATCGTCTACGTCAACGGAAGCCAGAGTTCTACGGTCCTCATCAAATACATGGTCCTGCTGTTCTGATGGCTGAGCGGATCCGCCTGACCCCGACCGTCGTGAAGGTGTCGAAGCCGGGCTTCGACGTGAACTCGGCGCGCGACGCCGACCTCCTGCTGTCGCTGGGGCTGCGGACCGGGCAGATCATCCAGCGCGGCTATGCGCCCGCCCCGACCCCGACCTCGTCCAGCTCGCAGACGGGCCGCGCGATCTGGAACATGACCATCGGCTTCCCGGCGCAGGCGACCACGCCGGACTTCTGGTTCGGCCTCGACCACGGCGGCTCCGATGTCGGCAACGTCGTCAATTCCTGGGCGCCCGTGGTCGCCGTGACCCTGGGGTTGAGCAGCGTGGCCCTTCGCATCGACACCCTCAACGGGACGCAGGCCGGTCCGCCCGGCTTCTCCGGCCTGATCTACGCGATCTTCCGAAAGCGCATCACGGGGTAGGCCCATGTATTTCGGCCTCAACGGTCCCGACTTCATCCGAGTGCAGCGCAATGCGCAGTCGCCGATCGGTGATGCGCTTGACCCTGATGTTCTCTTCTCAGGAACATACGACGATGGTCAGGTTTATTTCTATCAACTTGCCGTGTCGGTAGCGTCGAACAGTTCACAGAACTATGAAGTACAATTCGGACGTAATTTCGCGAACGTGCCGCTAGTGATCGGCTGCCTGAAGACCTCGCAGAGTCTCGTTCAGAACGGTGCGACACAATTCAATTCCGGAGAGTACCTAGCTCCTTGCAGGTATACTTACAATCGTTATGGCACAGGCCGTATCGTGAATTGGGGCTTCGAGTTCACTGCCTATAAGGACAGGCTTGCCGTGACGGTCAACGGTCTCTCTGGCACCTGCACCTTTTTTGTTTTGGATGTCTGACGATGACCACGCTCATCACCTACGACCCCGTCTTTCGCAATCTCACCGGCACCTGCGCAACGACGCAGCCCGACGAGGTCGCCACCGCGATGCGCGCAGCCGGCGCGGCCCTGATCGCCCACGAGGGTCCGATGCCGGGCTCCTTCGAGGCGCTCTACGTGGACGCGGACGGCAAGCTCCGGCTCCGAAAGCCGCTCCCCGACGCCATCCGGCTGGCCGACCTGACGGTGGACGCCGCCTACACGGTCCCCACCTTCCCGGACCTCCCGGAGGCCGGTGTGGTCGAGCCGCCGGCCGGGACCGTGCTGCCGACCGGAGTGACCTCGCAGGTGCGGATCCGCGCGCCGCGCTACCTCGACCACGTCTACCACGTCCACGTCTGGACGCCGGCCGACGAGAAGGCCTCGCTCCTGGCGTGGGCTGCCAACCGGCGATGGGAGCTGGAGCAGCTCGGAGCCCCCTGGCAGGGCCACCGGGTCGCCACGGACGACCGCTCCAAGATCCTGCTGATGGGCTCCGTGATGGCGGCGCAGGTCACCGGGGCGAGCTGGAGCACCGTCTGGGAATTCGTCGGTGGCGAGGGCGTGCGGGTCACGGGGGCGGATGTGACCGCGATGTCACTGGCCGTCCAGGACTACGTCAACCGGCTCTTCGTGATCTACGACGGCATCAAGGGCCAGATCGCCTCGGGCGGGATCACGACCACCGACGCGATCAAGGCCGCGTTTCTTGCCGGCCTTGCCGGCTGATCCCCCGAGGACCGCGGCAGCCTGATCGCGGCGGCTCGTCTCCCATGAGGAATCCATGACCGTGCTGCTCAATGCAGCGGCGTTTTTCGACGCCGTTCGCGCCTCTGTGTTCGCCGGCTCCCTCACTCAGTGCCAGGTGGACGGCATCAACCGGCTGCTCGCGGCCTTCACGCTCTACGGTTCCGGAGACCGCCGACATCTCGCCTATGGGCTCGCCACGAGCCGTTGGGAAACGGGCGCGCGGATGATGCCGGTTCGCGAGGGCTTCGCGAAGTCCGACGCTGAGGCGCGGGCCGCGGTGGCGCGGCTGTTCGCGGCTGGCCGGATCCGCTCGAATTACGCGCTGCCGAACAAGGCTGGGCTGTCGTTCTACGGCCGCGGCGACGTGCAGCTGACCCACGAGACCAACTACATCACGATGGAGGCGCTGCTCGGGTTGCCGCTCGCCACCAATCCAGACCTCGCCCTCGATCCGGCCGTGTCGGCCCGCATCATGTGGGAAGGCCTCCTTCGCGGCCTCTCGAACCGCGGCGACTTCACGGGCAAGTCCCTGGAGGACTTCATCCACGGAAGCACCTGCGACTACGTCGGCGCGCGGCGGACCGTGAACGGCACCGACCACGCCGAGGACATCGCGCGGTTCGCGCGCGCCTTCGAGGCGGCGCTGATCGCCGGCGGCATGCCGGCCCAGGTGGCGACTGTGTCGGCGCTGACCGCTGGCGCGAGGCCGATCCCGGAGAGCGTGGTGCCTCGCCCGCCGGTCGCGCCGGTCGGCACCGCCCCGGTGGCCGGCGGCCTCTTCAGCGGCGTGCTGGCGCGCCTGCGGGCGAAGTGGCCGGCCGCGCCCAGCGCCTGACTTAACCCCTTGGCGCTTCCGGGCGGTTCGACCCGCGCCGGCTTGGCTCGCCGCGCAATCCCTCCCACCGAACGAGGATCTGAATCATGGCCGGCGGCATCATCGGCGGCGCGATCGCGAGCGCCGTTTCGGGCGGGATCAGTGCGGTCCTGCCGGACATCACCTCGACCCTCAAGATCGTGCTGGAGCGGGTAATCCCCGATCCGGCGGCGCGCGACGCGGCCGCTCAGCAGATCGCGCAGATGATGGCCGACCGCGAGAAGGCGATCTTGGATGTCGTCGCCAAAGAAAGCGAGCAGCAGGCCGCGATCAACCTGCAGGAGGCGCAGAGTCCGTCCTGGTTCGTCGCCGGCTGGCGACCTGCCTGCGGCTGGATCTGCACGCTCGGGTTCGCCTACTCGTTCATCGTCGCCCCGATCGTCACTTGGGCTACCGCGATCGTCGGGGCGGCCCTCGGCATCGCGTTTCCGCCGCCGCCCACGCTCGACAACAGCTCGCTCCTGACCCTGCTCGGCGGCCTGCTCGGCCTGGGCACCCTGCGCATGGCCGAGAAGATCAACGGCGTGGGAACGGCGAACCTCACGGCCCCGCTGCCTGGTGCCCTATCGCTGCCGGCGCCGCGCCCGGCCCTGACCATCGCCCGGCGCTGACCTCGACGAGCGGAGAATCCCGATGCTGCTCCCGATCGCGCGCCGCACGGCCTCGCACCCCGCCGGGCCCTACAGCTCGCATCGCCTGTTCGAATGGGCGATGGCCGTGATGATGCTCTCCATCGCCCTGACGCTCGCGCTGCCGGGCGATACCATGGAGAGGGCTTCGCTCAAGCCGATCGCCGATCTCGGGTTGGGCGAGAGCAGCATGGCGACGTTCTTCGGCATCGCGGGCGTGCTGCGGATCATCGCGCTCTACTTCAACGGCTACCTCAACAACGGCTTGGTCAGGCCCAACGGGGCCAATATCCGGGCTATCTGCGCCGGCTTTGGCGCGCTGATCATGGGGCAACTCACCCTCGCACTGGTGGTGGATGCCTTCTCGTCGGAGGCCCCCTCGTTTGTGATTCCGGTGTTCGGCACACTCGCAGTCTTCGAAGCCGTGAGCTGCTACGTCGCGCGTGTCGATGCCGTCGATCGCCGGACGCGGCTGGGCGAGGCTCTGGCCGCTCTGGAGCAGGCACGCTGATGGAGCAACTGATCGCCCTTCTGCCGCTCCTCGCCACCATGCCGGCGCTGCAGGTGATCGTTGCCGGCATCACGGCCGTGGTCTGTGTCGCGATGGTGCTGCGCGCCAATCGCGACAAGCTCGATGCGCCGCCGCCGGCTCCTGGCGGGCCTGGTGACGCGCTGCTGCATTTTCAGGGGCCGGTTGCCCTTCTCGACATCCAACGCGAGATCCGGGACGTGCTCCGCCAGTGCGCGGACCATCAGGACCGCATCGCGGAGCACACACGGGGCATCCATGACGAGGCCCGGCGCCAGACTGAGATCCTCGACCGCATCGATCGTGAGCAGGCGGTGCAGGGGAGAGCGGGGAGGGAGCATTGAGCCGGTCGGGATTGTATAGGCGCGGTAAGACCTCGGTACGCCGCGGATCGGCCAACGATGCGTTGCAAGGCATCGACCTCCTGCACGATCGAGTTGAATTGATTCGCGATTTCCGTGTTCGTTCTTCCACTGGCGAAACAAATCTGGTTTCGTTCTTCGGCGATGACAAGCGTTTAGAGAGCCGCGGAACCATGTCACGGAAGTCTCTCGACCTTACTCTGTCGTATCTGAGAGCGCTCGATCGCACCAGAAGCGCGAATGATGTCGTCCTTCTTCTGCTTGATGTTCTAAAGTCCTATGGAGTCGAGTTCGCCTTGGCCGGCATCCTTCCAGATCGGACGGCATCAGCAAGAATTCAGCTCTCGCATGCGCTCATAAATCATATACCAGTGGAATGGACGAAAAGATATCTTTCTCGTAATTACATAGCGCATGATCCAACAATCCACTATTTATCGAAATCTCAAGATCCATTTTTATGGTCTGATATATTAGATATATGTGGGAAGAAAGATGTCGAGGCGAGGGTGTTGCAGGAGGCGAGCGAATTCGGTATTCGCTCCGGCATCACGATCCCACTGCTGACGCTCGAAGGGTGCCTCGCCGGAGCAAGCTTCTCGGGCCGCTACTTCGACGTTGAGCCAGAACAAGTGGGCGTCTTGCAGCTCATAGCGACCTACGCGTTCGCACGACTGCTCCTGCTCCAAGGGAGCGCCCCAAGGGCACCGGTTCGTCTCACGGAGCGCGAGCGCGAGGTGCTCCAATGGTCGGCTGAGGGCAAGACCGCGTGGGAGATCGGGGAGATCCTTGCCATCTCCGGCAAGGGCGTCGAGTACCATCTCGCGTCCTCGCGCGCTAAGCTCGGCGCCCTGAATGGCGTGCAAGCGGTCGCCGCGGCGCTCAGGCTTGGCCTCATTCACTAGGGTCAAAACTCAATCAGCTTGGCCGCGTGAAGGGCTGCTGAGGGTGGATCTCTGCCCTTCGTGGAGACGCGCCTACAGGGCAGGAATGCGCTCTGCTGGGACGCTTGGGATCGTCGTTGCTCCCTCGGTCTTGGTGCGATCCGATGAGGTGATCAGGTGAACAGACGATATGCCTTGGCCGACCTCAAGGCCGCGGCTGCAGCGTGATCCGCTCCAGCGCGTGCACAGAATTCGCGCCCACGCACGTTCGGCATCCTCGTGGTTGATCGCAGTAGCTTCGGCCTGGAAAACGTCACTCGATGATTTCGTCAGCCTGAGCAAGCACCGTCGGTGGAGGGGTGATGTTTAGTGCTCTTGCAGTTGCAAGGTTTATGCATAATTCGAAGCGCATTGGCTGTTCGACAGGCATGTCGGCGGGCTGCTCGCCCTTGAGTATGCGGTCGACGAAGTAGGGCACGCGGCGCGCAATTCCGCGCTGGTCTGTCCCGTAGGAAAGGAGCGCTCCAGCCACCGACAGTTCCCGCACCCAAGAGCAAATCGGCAATCCTCGGGCCAACGCGAGTTTCGCGATCTTGTCCTTACCGAGATAGAAGAGACTCTCGCCGTTGATCACAACAGCTTGCATACCTTGATCTGACATCTGCGAAAAGGCACTGTCGATTCCGTCAATATTTTTGACCTGATAAGCCGTCGCCCTCATCCCAAGTCGAGCAGCAGCGGCGTTCGATTCCTCTATATAAGAGGTCGATATTCTATTGGCGGGATTTACAAGTATCGCAACTTCCGACAACGAGGGAATGACACGCTTCAAATATTCGACCCGCTTGGCAGCCAGACCCACGCCGAAATTTGTCAATCCCGTTGCGTTACCGCCTGGCCGCCTAATGCTTGTGACAAGATTGATCCCAATTGGATCGGAAACATACATGAAAACAATAGGTATTGTGGAAGTGGCACGCTTTACATAAGGAGCAGCTCCACCGACTCCGACAATGACATCCGGTGAAAGCGCAACAAACTCGGCCGCCATGGATTTGAAAAGATCTGGTGTTTCGTTAGGAAAACGGTGCTCCAGTACAATACTGTCCTTTGAATATCCGAGCGCCTCGAAACCCTCCAACAGAGCATCGAAAAACGGCGCTTCCTCGTGCGCATTACCGGCATGCCAAAGGATGCCGATTCTGGGAACACGCCGATTCCCTTGCGCCAGCACCGGCCATGTACCTGCGCCTGCAATCAGCGTCAGGACGGCGCGGCGGTTCATCATGTTTCGTGATCGAAGCTTCATCGCGCGTCCCACCAGAACCATTGATATGGTAGCATAAACCCGCAAACGCAAATGGCGGAAGAGGTGATCGACTTGCCTGATTGCCAGCCTGACCCCTTACATTCAGGATCAGTTCCTGCAGTTGAATGCGGGCCTGGCAGGACCAGCTGAGGTTGGCATTCGACGTCACCTCGGTCCATTGTGGCCGCCGCAAGCAGATCTCACCAACTTCAGACCTGCTTTCCTCGAAGATAGGCCGGACGTCCCCCAGCCTATGGCCGCAACCACACCGTACTCCGATCAATCAGGAGCGACATGCACCCCGCGCAGGCCCGCGCGCTCAATCGCGCGCGCGATTGTCCCGTCGCGCTTCGCCTGCGCCACAAACTGCGTCAGAAGCGCCATAGCGGCCGGATCGCGATGCGCACGCTGGGCGTGGGCGCGGTATTGGCCGTTGCTGTGCTGACCTACTACACGGTCACCCAGCTGGGCGCGTGAGCGTGATCTCACTGGCAGGCGGATCTGACGGGCTCAATCGCAGCGTAATCAGCGGGACCTACGTCTCTACCTTTGAGCCCCCGCAATTCCCGCCGAGCCTACGCCGCCAGGGCCGCGAGATCCCGCCACCGACGTTCGGCTGGCTGCGCAGGAACAAATGTCGCTAACCCTGATCCTCTGCTCGTATTCTGTAATAGGTTTGAATAGCGATCCAAAACGCTTTGCGATCAGAATAGGTAAAATTTGCCAAAACAGCGTTCAAATCTGCCAGATCCGCCCGCGCGAAGGCTTGCCGATCAGGGGCAGAGATTTTGGTTACGCTTGCCATAACGCTCATCCTCTCCCGAGGAGAACGTGCGGAAGCGGACATCGGTCCCAGGTGCACGGGCATGACGGCTGGGATATGGGCGGATCCGGCCCGCCGCCGCCGGATTACCGCGTGGTCGGGCGGGACGTCCCGTGGCCGGATATGGCCCCGAAGGCTGATGCTGCGTCGACCGGTGGGCCCGATCAGGACGGCGAGCCTCCCTGGTAGGCCGCCGGGCGATCTGGACGCACGATGCCTGCGTTTGCCATCGTACAGTAGGTTATTTCGGGGCGGGTGTGGGAGCGGCCCGTGGAGGTGCCGCGTCACGCCTCAGTGCGATGGAACACCGCCAGTGCGAGACGCAGGCGGTACGCACCAAGCACCCTCTCTGAACACAGGAGACGATGATGCCCGCGTCTACCGCCGACCTAACTCGGGCCGACCACCTGACCGATCATGATCTGGATCGGGTTGTTGGCGGAGCGATACTTGGTTCAAGCAATGAAACGTCAATGTTTGCAATGCAGAATGTGGTATCGCAACGGGCTACACTAAATCAGATGCTTGCTAACATGATTTCTTCAATGAACAGTGCAACCAATTCGGTAGTCGGAAATATAAGATAGTCTTCTTCGGGCGGCGGCTCATTAGGTTATGACCGCAAGTAGGAGGGGCGTGCTGCAAAAACAGCGTTCGGGCCGCAGATGGTGACCGGCTGTCCCGCTTTCAGGCTCGTTCGCGACGAAAAATCCAATGGTGTCCGGCCAGCCCCTGCCTTCCCAGACTTGACCTCTCGGATGATGGAGGCGTGTCGAACCGCACAGACCTGAGAAGCGGGAAGGATAGCTTGCAGCCCATACAGCGACCGAGCTGTTCGATCCTGGAGCGGTACCATGAAGCTCTTCAGCCAGACAAAAGATGCGATCTCCCAGTCTGACCGGATGCCGAAGGTAGAAGCACTGTCAGACGTTGATCTTGATGCTGTCAGCGGCGGCATCATCATCGTAGGCGGCATCACCAACCGCGAGCTGACCGTCAGCAGCTCTCCCTCGTGGCTCTCGGCCTTCAGCTCGATAAGCAAGATCTTTCAAGGCTAACGAGCGATATTCTCGCCGTCAGCTCAGGTGTTGAGACGGCTTCCGTGAAATCTCAGCCTTAACCACGGCCCGAGCCCTTGCTTCGAAATCCTGAACGCGTTCGCCCGAGCCGTTCGGCCAAGCGGACGCTCGCAACTCGTCGTATGACGTCCGCGCATGTCCTGCCGGTCTCTCCGCGCCCCGCTTCCGCGGAGGTGCCGCGCCACCCTCAAGTGGCTATGACCGACCTGCGACCCTGCCCTCCGGCAGCTTGAGCTGGCTTCCGCTTCCCTGAATTCACAGAACTAGCCCTATCAGTAGGCGTGCCCTGCACGGATCTGCACCCTCCCCCCTTTAGCAGGGCGGGTGCCGTCTGCGGGCTCCTGGCGACCCGCGCCATCCCGGCCGGCAGGAGAGAGCTGCGGCCCTTCGCGAGGTGGAGCCAGGCGCGCCACTCTTCGGACGCGAGGCGCACCACGTTCGGGAGGTTGCGCCAGCCGGTGACGCGCCGCTCCTCGATCTCGACCAGCCCGAGCCGGCGCGCCTCCCGCAGCGCGTTGCGCACCACCGTCTCGCAGACGCCCGCGAGGGCCGCGACGTGCCCGACGGCGAGGCGGCAGTCCCCGCGCCGGCAGACCTCGGACGCAACCACGGCAAGAACGGCGACCTCTCCGGGCGTGAACCGGGCCGCGAGGGCCGGAAGAAGCCGCCCGGAAGCTATCCAGCGGCGGCGGCGGTCACAAGCTCGCGTCCGTGCGCGGCCGGCCGCCCACGGGTTTCCTGGAGGCTCCTGAGGGCACTGGCGGGGCGGCCACGACCTTCCGGGCCTCGATCAGGGCAGACAGGCTCTCGGCCTCCGCCTCGGACACGGCACCGGCCCCGTAGGCTTTCCAGAGCACGGCGGACACGTCGGGGAGCTTCTGCGGCTCCCACAGCTCTAACCCTGGGAAGGGTGAAGCCGTTGGCTTTTCCGGGGTTCACTGCTGCGGCGGTGGTTCTCCTGGGACGGCTCGGCAGGGGTGGCGGACGCCTTACCGGGGCATTCGGCATGAAGCGGCGCGGTTCGTCAAACTGAAGGGCGGAGTTCCGGAAGCGTGCGGAGCCCCGTCACCGCGAACGGCGGCAGCGGGGCGCAGCCTGAAAGGCGGACCGGAGTGGCTGCTGGACAGACCGCAGGTACCGGCAGATCGTCACTCACCATGCCCGATGATGGAAGCCTCCGTGGACCCATTCTCATTCTGCTGTTCGTCGCGCTCCTGGCGATCCTGATCGGCGGGGCGGCCGTGCTGCTCGGCTACGGTCGTTATCAGTTTCAGCATCACGAGAACAAGGCAGTCTCCGTTCCACCCCGGAGGTCACTGCCGAGTGGTCAATTGGGTCAGTCGTCTGGTGCGTCGGCACACTGGTGCGCCTTAGCCTCGTCGGCCGCCTTGCCCCGAATCTAAACCATGATCCGGGCCAGCAGTGGCGGCACCTCTTGTCCCGTACTCCACCAAGAGCTGGCTAGGCTCAAAACCCAATCAGTGTGACGGTGTGACTGGCCGCTGAGGGTGGAAAGCAGCCCCCCACATGGCCACGCTGATTGGGTTTTGACCCTAGGGAATTCCCGAGTACACCGGCGGTCCGCAGGCATGGGACACACGCTCTCGAAAGGAGCGCGCCCATGATCCACGTCGTCGATGCGAGCACGATCCACCGTTATGCGGCTGAGATGGAGGCGGTGTGGCGCCTCCGGCACCGGATCTTTGTGGAAGGGAAGGGCTGGCAGGCGCTGGCCCGCCCTGATGGCAGGGAAATCGACCAGTTCGACACCTCCTATGCCGTGCATTTCCTGCTGCTGCATCAGGGCGCGTTGATCGGCTACAGCCGCCTACTGCCGACGACCAAGCCGCACCTCCTCTCGGAAGTGTTCCCGCATCTCTGCGAGCGCGAGCGCCCCGTAGGCCCCCACGTATGGGAGTGGACACGCCAGGCCGTGGCGCCCGAGCACCGTGCGGTCGGAAGCCGGAAGCCCGTCCCGTTGGAGCTGATGACCGGGATCGTGGAGTGGGGCCTGGCCCACGGCGTATCGTCCATCGTGGCGCAGCTCCCGGTGCTCTACCTCACCCCGCTGCTCCAGTGCCGCTTCAAGGCCGAACCCCTCGGGCATCCCACCGTCATCGACCGGGAGCGAATCGTTGCCGTCGAGGCGAAGTTCGACGAGGCGACGCTCCGCCATCTCCGCGAGGTCCGCGGCGACGAGACGTCGGCTCTGGCCCCCGCGCCCGAGCGTCGTCATGCGGCATGAGCGGCTCACTCCTCCGGCGCCAGCCGAGATCGCAGCGATGCTGCCGCCGATCGTCGATGCGATCCTACTTCTCGTCGATCAGCTCGACGTGCTCGTACCGTTGGCTTGCGAGGCTCCGATCCTGCCAGAGGACACTGCCGACCGCTTGTCCGACGCAGGGCACGCTGCGATCGACCATTCACGGACGCTCATGGCCGAGGCCTGCCGGAGGAAGCGGGAAGGGGCGGCGCAAGAATCATCCGCTCATACCAGTGAAGGGGTCAGAATGGATTCGGCACGTTCTGCGGAGCTGAGTGCTCACGTTGTGGCGGTGATGGTCGCTCGGGACGCTTCGCGGATCCCTGTCCCCCAGGCCACGCGTTGACCATCTCCGCCTTGCAGCGCGTCTCCGGCGGCGTCCCGCAGGTTCTGGCGAGGGCCCGCCAGGACACGCATTGGCCGCTCGGGGCGCGGTAGCCGGGACCGCCTCTGCAGCCGCAGCCGGAGCAGGCTTGCGCCTGCGTCCGCTGCGAGTCGACTGACAGAATGATCAGCGACGCGAGAGGAAATAGCAAACCGTTGCGGATACGCATGGAATGAGTCGGCAGAACGCTGACGATCATTCTAAATGCCAGCTCCTAAATGATCAGCTCTTCAGGCGCTTGTTGCATTCCGAGTAGTAGCCCCCTCCCTTTTGAATCCACTTCAGCCCGGCATTGCCGGCTCCTCCGCCGGCCTTGTTGGCGTTGTACTGATCAAGGCATGTCTTCTGTCGAGCCTTGCCGGCCGACTCGCTCGCGTACTTCGGCGAGATCGCAGTCGGGAATACCGCGCCTGCGGGAGTCGCCTCTGCCGGCTTCTGAGCTGGCGCGGGGGTAGGCTTTGCCGGGGCGGTGGTCGCCGGCTTTGCGCCCGGCGTGAAAGGGTTCGGGGTTGCTCGTCCGGCTGGAGCTTGGGCAAGGGCCGGTCCGACGAGCAGGACGAGAGCGGAGAGCGTCGACGTGATCAGGCGCATGGCGGTGGGCCTCGATGAGCGACCACAGCCTACGCGATCGCGGTGAACGCCGGATCCTCCGGCCGAGCCGCTTTCCACACGATCGATGCGGCAGGCCGCCGATCGCAGCTGCTCGATGGCGATGAACCAGAGCCTCCCGAGGAGGGCAGCTGTGAGGTTGCTCTGGTGTGCAGTCACGCTTGTCGAATGCGCAGGGTGGAGAGGACAGAGTGAGCCGTCCTCAGTCCGCGTGAGGCTTGCGTCGTCCTGGAGCTCTGGTCGGTCACGTTTCGTCCACTGCCGGTCTCCATCCATCCGGCCACGGCAAGTCCCGCCCGATCACCAGACGCTTCGGCGGCGCGTGCCCGGCTGGTCCGGCGCTCCAGCCAGTCTCGGCGCGGAGGCGCGCGTAGATCCCCAGCACGTCGCGCATGACGCCGATGTCGCGAGAGCCGCAGCGCGAGCAGCGCAGGCAGAGGGCTATGTCGGGAAACGGGAGGTCGTTCGGGAAGCGGTCGGTGCCGATGATCGCGCCGTGGCCACACCCTGGGGCTTGGCAGTAGACCGCAGCGGTAGTGTCGCCCTGCGCCCTGCATAGCCCGATCGTCGGCGGCGGGATCTCGCGGCCCGCGGCGTCATAGGCGCGGCGGGGATTGCGGCGCGGCATCAGCCGCCGGCGAGCAGCTCGCCGAAGTCGTCCGGCACTTCGCCGAACCGCCCAAGGATCACCACGCCCTCCAGCTCACCCGTTTCGTTGTCGGCGGTGATCTGGAGCGCAGCCGCGCCCGGCTTGCGGGTCGCGATCGCCTCGGCGCGCTTCAAGGCTCCCGTGCCGGTCGGGGCGACGTCCCGGGCACCGGGCACCAGGCGCTTGCGGCGCACCTCGAAGATCTGGATCAGGTAGGTGGTCGCGCTCGCCATAGTTGCCTCCGAGCGGGTTTCGGCTCCCGCATGTTCTTCCTTCGTTCTAGCACCGCGAGGAGCCCGAGTCTCCGCTCGCGACCTGCGGGCGCTCGCCTCCTGGAGCGGGACCCTACCGCTGCCGATGAGCCGGCGTCGCGCGTTGAGAAAATTCTCGCGCTCCCGAAGGCGGCCTAGCACACGCTAATGAGGAGCGGTCGATCCGGCTGAAGGCGTGGGGCGCACTACTAGCCCTCTAGCCACTCTTCAGCAGGCCTGGCGCTTCCGATGCGCGTCAGTGCGTAGGCGCCAGGGCGCGGTGGAGAGCAGGTTCGCAGTTGTTTCGCGGCTACCGGGCGCGCTCACGTTGCGCGGTAGGGTGGATCATCGGTTGCTGCTCGCCCGAGAAAGTGCGGTAACTCGACGCTGTCCTGCTTCTGACGGAACATACAAGAGTATCTACGGTATGACATGAGATTTGGGTTGACAAGGCATACGACCGCCGTAGAACGCAGACGGCTCAATTCTGGCATTCTCAGTCATGTTTCGGAAATTGCGTGAGTTAATTTACAGGTTCCGACTCGGGTCATCCCTCGTACAACCTATAGACGACGCAGTAGAAAATATTCCGAATTCTAATATTCGATTTTGTATCTGCCTTAGCGGGCAACTTCGCTCTCCGAGTGTCGCTCTTAATAGGCTAAAAACAGCATGTGAAAATCACCATGCAACTATTATTGTATCAACCTGGTCCAATATCGGCCGACGTATCGACGGTACTGTTAGCGCATCTCAAGCAAATCGTATGTTTGAGCCGAACGTGGTTAGCGCGATTACATGGTCATGGTTTGGTGATTATCTTCAGTCATTCTTACCTCATCTATACAGTGAAATCGAAAAAGATATTAAGTTCGGAAATAGCAAACACAACACGAGCGTCGATATTAAGAATCTGATTAGGCATTATCTGCCAGATGCCATAATAGATATTGAGGATCAAGAAATTTTAGACCTATCGTTCGATAGTTCGAAAATCGACCCAAATTCTATGCGCATGCTTTACAAAATATGGAGAGTTAACGAAATAAAAAAGTCGCTTGAGCGCAAACAGGGTTTCAAGTTTGACTTCGTAATCCGTATGAGAACAGATTTCCTTTTAAATAAAATTGACGAACTTACGATCTCTACAATCTGCGACGACCGTAATGTCTTCGTTGACAGCATCATGAATGGTGAGCAATGGTCAGGCGATAGCCTTGCCATTGGTAAATCGCATGTGATCGATTATTACAGCGGTATTTTCGGCAAACTCGTATTAGACCGAGGAAACTGGGACTATATTCACAGGGAGCTTGCGCGCCATCTTCATGAATCCGGAATCCAATACCGGCGATATCCTTACCACGATTATATTGCACCAGATAAAAAATCGAATGCAGCTGATGTTGTGAAGGCACTATTAATTCAGCGATCAGAAGGTAAAAATTGGTCGCCTGACCACGAAATTAGTCTTGCTTCTTTGCAAATACAGACATGTTTAGAGAATGGCGATTTGTCTACAGCTGAATCAAAACTTGAAGAGATCTTGTCTAGTGATACGATAAGCGTGTCATCGAAGGATTCCTTGTTTTTTGTTATTGGAGAAATGGCCGCGATAAAGAAATCATACATTCAATCATTTAAATTTTACGTACTTTCGATCGCGGCACGCTATAAAGATCCCATTGGTGAGCAGTGGAACGTCCTACTCAAAGCAGCTAAAGTTGCCTCTGAGCTATCCTATTTCCTAACGCTGGAAAACGTAGAAGCACTCGCGGACCAGATCATTGATTGCTCCTTAGAAGGCATTTTAACGGATCGAAACGTAGTCAATATTTTCAGATCGATGACATTAGGAAGATACGATGTTGAGAAAACTATTTATAAAATGTTGGCGTGTAAGTTTTTTTTAGATAACTATGTCAGAGAATTCGTTGAAAAATCTCGTGGGTCGGAGGCGGTGTCAGAATTAGCGCTCTCAATTTCATATATGGAAGCTGATGAACAGGAGGACAAATATCGCCTTGCCGAACATCATAAAAATAGCGGGCATTATTTACAGGCATACTATATTCAAAGGGCGGCTATAAATCTCGATGAATCGCGTGCTGATGCGAAACGTCAATTTGCAGAAATATGTGCGTACCTAGGTAAATGGAGCGAAGCTCATCAAGCAGCTGTGGGCGCTTTCGACATCCACTCAACTGTTGAGCATGCGATAGTGTTAGCCGCGACATCACTTGTTTCGAAGGACGATCAGAATTTTTTGCGCGCTATGAAACTTGTGCCGAGCGATCCTGCCGATTATGTCGAACAAATTGCGTTTCCAAATTTACACTTACTGTGGAATGACGCGTTCTTAAGGCGGGAAAATTTATGATTAAACAAATCGTCACACGAAACCCCAGGATCACAACCAATCAGCTTGATCATATAAATGGCCGACGAGGGTGGGAAGCGGTCCCAAGCTCCGGCGCCGAAGCCGGACTTTCGGGGTGAAAGCGGGTCACAAACTCTTCGGCACGAGCTTGGCCGATGTCATCGCGGCTGAGATCCGCTTCAAGATGTGCACCGGCCAACGGGTTGTTGTCACGCACAAGCGCGTTGGCTCAATTCAGCGAGAACGCGTTCAGGCCCTTGTAGGTGCTCGGAGTAAATCGGTTGGTTGCGACGGGACCGAGTCCGAAGGCGGCGTGCATGTACTCGTCGATCCACTGCAAGGCCGCTGCTGCGGCGATCGCACAATCGTGGTCGGTCTTGTTACGGAATTTCGTCCCCGACAGCGTTCCTTCGTGCACCAGGTCGTTGCGCATGTTGCGAAAGTCGGTGCTCACCGGCGCGAGGTTAAAGCGGTTCGCAGCGTAGTCGATCCGCTGCGAGAAGTATTGTAAAGGGGTGCCGGCCGCTGCGGCGGCCTGCTTAGCGGTCGCCGCGATGATTTCCAGCAGGGTGGCTGTGCTCAGGCAGAGGTCCTCCATGGACCAGCAGGCAAGGCCGTCCAGCAGGTGATGAATCATAATGCGCGACTTCTCGGTTTGAGAAGTCGTGGGATAGCTTCTCACGAAGGCCTCGACTCGATCACGGAACTCCGCCTCGTTAGTAACTGCTGCGCCCACGCTCGTGATCGCGCGCGGGCGCGGGAAATGGGGGCCGAGCTGGAGGAAGCTGGCCTCCGACATGGGGTGTGCCCTGGTCGTCGCCACGCTCATGCCCGTCAGATACGTCGCGGCGAGGCAGATGGGCAGCAGCTCCTCTAATGCTGCGTCCATCGCGGCGGCCCTGCTGCCGGACACATGCAAATGGGTCTCAATCGTGTAGGTCTCCGCGATCTGGTTGCTCTGGATGGCCATCTTAGCCTTCGCAAAATCCGGCTCCTGATGAAGCTCCCACTTGCCGGATGGCGTCGTCAGCGTTAGTTGCTGGGGATCGTTTGGAATGAGCAGATTGCAGAGCCGAAAACCTAGGAAGACAGTCATACACGGTTTCTCCCGATAGCCGTTGGGAGAATGATGTACAGCAATCTTTCCGGAAGGAAACACCGGAGCTGGCATCGAAGCAGACTTCACGAACGTCTGCCTTGGATCCAGGCTGTGTGAAAACACAGCGGCGTCGTAGGACGGCAGCCTAATTTGCGCGCCTCTAGGAACGCTGTGGAAGTATAAAATAGGAATATTTTGGCGTCACGCGGATGATCGCCGCAAGATGGTTCTACCGCCAGCAACAGCTTTGGTGTTTTTACACAGCTTCGGTCGGAGGCGGCCTCCCACATGGTCAATCTGATTAGGCTTTGACCCTAGGCTGCCGTATTTTTCCTGTTCCGAAGACTGTGCTTCGTTTAAAAAGTTGCGCGCGTCAACCAATAAATATCACAGGACCACGGCATCAGTATCCCGCAACAGTTGCCCCGGATCGCGCCGGCCAGCGGTTGCACGCCGAACACCGTGATCATATCCCAGCCCAGCCGATCGATCTCGGTGCCGAACTCGTCCACGAACCGGCGGCAGTTCTCCAGGGTTGTCGCCCAATCCTCAAGGCGAAAGCCGGGGCACGGCGGCTGGCCGGGCGAGAGGCTGGCGAGGCCGTGGGACAATTCGAGGGTGGTAGGGGAGGGCGCAACGGGCGCGGGATCGTAGCGGGGAGGCTGGCCTCAGGCGAGTCCCGGCACCCGCCACACGTTGTCTGGACCTTGCTCCGCCGCCCCGGCCTCGCGCCGCGCCCGGATCATTTCGCCCGCCCGGCGCACGGCGGTTCCCTGGCGCGCGGGGACTTCGGTGAGGCGGCAGTGGTAGGTGCGGGCAGTACCCTGGGGGTCGCCACAATTTACGGACTGCTCGCAGGTTCGGCGAACCCGGATTTTGGAACGCCAGCGGAACAGGGTGGCATGACGGTTCGGTGCGGACTGCTTCTTTCGCTGAAAACGTTGAGAATTTTCAGGGAGCACGTTGCTCATAACGGTCTGGTTGCAGGTTCGAATCCTGCCGGGCCCACCATCGCCCGGACGCGGATCCTTCGGTCACCCTGGCCCGCGCGTCCTGCCGGCACCGTGCCGGAGCCCGGCCGCTCACCGGAGATTCATCATCTTCGCGGTGTTTCCCCCAACGGAGGGAACCGATCTTTGATCGAAAGGTCCGCTTAATCAGTCTGCTCTCACATGAGGCGTTGCGGCAGCTTCCTTCGATTGTGTGACCATGGCCATCGTGACGATTGTACTGATCGCTGCCGCCCCGATGGTGTGGATCGTCGTGACCGGCATCCAGCTTCATCTGATGCGGGTCTGCCGCCTGCAGCTGCGGCCCCATGCCGAGAGCTACGTCATCGAGAAGCGCTGGCTGGAGCGCTGGAGCCGGTCGGGCCACGACTTCGAGACCCGCTGGCGCGGATGGCTGGCCCAGGCCTATGCGCGCCACGTGCGGCCCGCGCATCGGCCCCTGATCACCCGCGCCGGTTTCGAGCGGGCGCTCAACGCCGAGTTCGCCGGGCTCCTCAACCGGGAGATCGCCTCCTGGACCTTCATCGACGCCCTGAGCGACACGCCGGCGCTGTACGAGCGCCTCGTCGGCGCCTGCCTCGACCGACAGGGCTGGCGGGCGACGCCGCTTCCCTTCGAGGACCGCCAGGGGGCCGACATGGTCCTGACCGACGGACACAACCGTGTCGCGGTCCTGCTCCACTACGCGGGCGACGAGGCGGCGTGCCGGCTGGTCCAGGAGGTCCGGTCGGCGGCCCGGCGGGAGACCTGCAACGTCGCCTGCATCATCTCGAACGGGCGGATCAACGGGGCCGCCCGCGCCCTCGCCGAGAGACTGGACGTGCTGCTGCTCCATTGTTCTCAGCTCGACCAGCTGGCCGAGGCGGCCCGGCCCGCGGCCGCGCCGGCGCCACGCCTGAGGCTCGCGGCTTAGGCGACGGAATGCGCGCGGCGCGGTCGGGTGGGGCGCGGCCGGGACGGGACCCGGCGCCTCTCCGGGCGGTCGACCATGCCGGCCTCGTGATCCGCCGCGCGCCTTCCTGTGCCTGGCCGGGCGGATCCGGCGGCACGACATCCCCGAGCGGATCGGCTCCCTGGTGGCGCGCTTCTCCACGCTTGCGGCGGACGTGCCGCATCTGGACTCCCAGGTCGCCCTCTATCATCCCCAAGCCCGCGACCCGTTCGGCCCGGACGGCGAGCCGGTCCGGCTCGGCCGTGCGCTGCTCGCGCCCATCGGCGCGCCGGCCGGCCTGCAGGTGAGCCGGATCCCGGGCGGCGACGTGGCGCTCCACGTGCACGCGGGCCCCTACGCGCAACTCTCCGCCACCCATCTGGGCCTGCGCCGGGCGATCGCGGAACGCGGGCGCGCGCTGGTGGGGCCGAATTGGGAGCGCTCCCTCGGCGCGGGCGACGATCCGAGCGCCCTGCGCACCGAGGTATGCTATCTCCTGCACGACATCGCCTGACGCCGCATCGCGGGCCGGATCGCCGGGTGCGGCGGCGCATGGCGCGGGCGCCGCGGACCCGCCAAGGATTCGGGGCCGGCGGCGTCGACGCATCGGGGCGTCCGATCGCCCGCCGAGCGTTGGGGGAGATCGTCGATGCCGCGGACGGGATGGATGGTGATCGCCGCGCTGGTGCTCGGGACCGGCGCCGCGGCGGGATGGACCGACGCGCAGGCCGGCGAGACGGCCCCGCTGCGCGGGGATGCGCCCCCTGCCGGCGCGGCGCCCGATCGGGACGCGGCCGCGAGCCTGCTGCGGGCGCGGCAGGCGAACGCGCGCGCGCAGCACGCGGGCCGGCGCCTTACCGGGAGAGGACCTGCGCCGCCGCCTTCGTGGTGGCGACCGCCTCTGAGATGCCCCCCACCGAGCGCGTGATCGCCTGCACGTTGCCGGCGATGGTCGTCACCGCGTCGGCGGCGCCCTGCATGTTCGCGGACATGTCGCGGGTCACCGCGCTCTGCTCCTCCACCGCCGCCGCGGTGGTGGTCACGTGCTCCAGCATCGTGTCGACCGAGCGCTGGATCGCGTCGAGGGACGACACCACCTGCTGGGAGACCGACTGCATCGTGCCGATCTCGGCCGAGATCTGCTCGGTCGCCCGCGAGGCCTGGTTGGCGAGGTTCTTCACCTCCTGCGCCACCACCGCGAAGCCCCGCCCCGCCTCGCCCGCCCGCGCCGATTCGATCGTCGCGTTGAGGGCGAGCAGGTTGATCTGGCTGGCGATGGTCTGGATCAGCCCGACGATCCCGCTCATCGCGGTCGCGGCGGAGGACAGGCTCTGCGTGAACCCGCTGGCCGAGCGCACCTGGTCGTGGGCGATGTCGGTGACGCCGCGCGCCTTGGCCATGCTCTGCGAGATCTCGGACACCGAGGCCGCCAGTTCCTCGGCCGCCGCCGCCATGGTCTGCACGCTCTGCGAGGTCGCGCCGGCCGCCTCGCCGGCCGCGTCGGATTGCCGGTTCGTCCGCGCGACCGCGCCCTCGATCTCGCCGAAATTCTCGTCGATCAGCCGGCGCAGCTCGCTCAGAAGCTTCATCTGCGCGGTGATGTCGGTGGCGAACTTCACCACCTTGTAGGGGCGCCCGTTCGCGTCGAGGATCGGGTTGTAGGACGCCTCGATCCAGATCTCGCGGCCGCCCTTCCCGAACCGGCGGAACTGCCCGGCCTGGTACTCGCCCGCGCGCAGCCGCGCCCAGAACGCCGCGTAGTCGGAGCTGGTCTGCAGGGCCGCGTCCACGAACATCGCGTGGGGCTGGCCGACGATCTCGCCGAGGCCGTAGCCCACGGCCCGCAGGAAGGTGTCGTTGGCGTCGAGCACGCGGCCGTCGAGATCGAAGCTGATCACCGCCTGCGACTTGCGGATGGCGGTGATCTGGCCCTCGCGGTCGGCATCCTCGGCCTTCCGGCGCGTGATGTCGGTCGCCACCTTGATGACCCGGTGCGGCCGGCCGGCGGCGTCGAGGACCGGGTTGTAGCTCGCCTCGATCCAGATCTCGCGGCCGTCCTTGCCGAGCCGCCGGAACTGCCCGGCGTGAAACTCGCCGCGCCGGAGCTTGGCCCAGAACTCGGCGTAGGCGGCGCTCTCCCGGTAGGACGGCTCGACGAACAGGCCGTGGTGCCGGCCCTGGATCTCCGCCAGGGTGTAGCCCACCGCGGTCAGGAAGTTTCCGTTCGCGGCAAGGATCGTCCCATCGAGATCGAACTCGATGATGGCCTGCGACCGGTCCAGGGCCGCCAGCTTCCTGACCGCTTCCCCGCCGGACGTGTTCCAAAGACCCAACATGCATGCCCCTTCTCGGCGCGCGTCCGCAATTGTCGACGACCAGATCCGGACCCCGGCGCGCGTTACGTCCCGGCGCACTCACCCGTCACTATTGAAGGATCTCGGCGAATCCTAAAATTTTTACCAATACGAATAGATCACGATAATCAAACAAGACTGTCGTGGATTGAAATTTCAATGGTCGGGCGCGCCGCGATGAGCCGAACGCCCGGTGCTGCGGCGGTGCCGGCCCGCCGGGATGAACGCCGGCGCGGAGGCTCCGAGCGGGCGAGGCCCGACATGGTTACCAGCGTCAATCGGCATTAACGAACGCTCAACCATACCCCCATAAACTCAAGGCATGCGTCAAGTGCGGACAACCTCCGGATAGGGGGGGTCCGATCGACAGGACCGTACCGGATGTCGTCCATCACCCTCTCGGCCGCGACGCGCCAGAACCTGCTCTCGCTGCAGGACACGGCGGACCTGCTCGCGACCACGCAGAACCGGCTGGCGACCGGCAAGAAGGTCAACACCGCACTCGACAATCCGGTGAACTACTTCACGTCCGATTCGCTCTCGTCCCGGTCGGCCACCCTGACCTCCCTCCTCGACGGCGTCTCGAACGGGATCCAGGTGATCCAGGCGGCCAATACCGGCATCACCAAGCTCAAGAGCCTGACCGATCAGCTCAAGTCGATCGCCCAGCAGGCGCTCGGCTCCGCCAACGCCTTCTCGGCGAAGGCGAGCATCGCCACGACGACCCTTCCCGGCGCGACCACCGCCAACCTGCTGTCGATCGGCCCGACCGCGGCGGCGGCCGACAACGCCCTCGGCAATCCGATCACGGACACGCCGGTGCGCCTGACCAAGACGGGCAGCGTCGACCTCACGAATACGACCGCGATCGACACCAACCTGTTCGGGAGCAACAACAGCCTGACGGTGACCATCGACGGCGTCCCGGTCACCGTGAACCGGGGGGTCGACGACGCCAGCACGGACGCGCTGGCGAAATCCCTCACCGCGCAGCTCAAGGCGGCCGGCTCCTCCGTGACGGTGACGGCGAGCGGCGGCTCGCCCAACACCCTGGTGGCGAACGGCACGGCGGACGGCGCCCCCTTCACCCTCGGCACCGATGCCGCCACGACGGCGATGTTCGGGACCACCACGGACACGACCAACCACTTCGTGCCGAGCGCCACCACGCTCGCCACCGGGCTCGGCTTCAAGGTCGGGGATTCCTTCACGGTGAACGGCCGCTCGGTGTCGGTCGGCCGGACCGACACCCTCGCGTCCCTGGCCCAGAAGGTCAGCGCCGCGACCGGCGGCACGGTGAGCGCCACCTACGACGCCGTCGGCCGCAAATTCGTCTTCACCGCCGCGGACCCCGCCACCACCATCGCGCTCGGCGACGGGGGCACCTCCACCGGCAAGGTCGCCAATCTCGGCTTCACCACCACCTCCTTCGGGGCGGGGTTGGGCCCGGGGTCCGGCACCAGCTTCGGCCAGAGCACGCTCAACGGCCAGACCATCAAGGTGAGCGTCGCGAACGGCACCGGCGTCACGCTGACCTTCGGCTCCGCCGCCGGCCAGATCTCCAACATGACCCAGCTCAACGCCGCCCTGGCCCCGGCCAACGCGCAGGCCTCCCTCGACCCGACCACCGGGCAGATCAAGGTCACGACCACCAACGAGGCCGGCGCCGACAGCCTGACGGTGATCGCCTCGCCGTCCCCGACCTCGAACCCGGTGGCCAACCCCTTCAACACCGGCACGGCCATCGCGACCATCGGCGGCGACGGCCTCACCGCCCGCAACAGCCTCGTCACCACCTACAACGGGCTGCTGGCGCAGATCGACCAGCTCGCCGCGGATTCGAGCTACAACGGCATCAACCTGCTGACCGGGGACAACCTGACGCTCAACTTCAACGAGCGGAGCACGTCGCAGCTCGAGGTCACCGGCACGAACCTGACCGCCGCCAGCCTCGGCCTCACGTCCGTCGGCCAGACGGACTTCGTCGAGGCCAACGCGATCAACAAGGTCCTGGCGACCATCAACACGGCCGGGAGCCTGCTGAGCAACCAGGCCGCGTCGCTGGGCGCCAACCTCGCGGTGGTGCAGAACCGGCAGGCCTTCACCAAGCAGATCATCAACGTCCTCGACACCGGGGCGGCGAACCTGACCAACGCCGACATGAACGAGGAGGCGGCGAACTCGCAGGCCCTGTCGACGCGCAACTCGCTCGGCATCTCGGCGCTGTCGCTCGCCAACCAGGCCCAGCAGGGCATCCTTCAGCTCCTGCGCTGATCGTCCCGTCGGGCTTTCCCGTATCGCCCAAGCATCGCGGCGTCGATCCCGGTCGCGCGCTCCGGCTCGTCTCGCCGTCGTCACGCCGCGAGCGGGCGCGCCCGCGCTCCGGGGGCGACTCCGCCCGCCTCATCGGCGCGATACTGTGGCACGACCCGCGGGTTAACTGTTCGTTAACCATTCTCAGCGAATCTCGTCTCGCGTAGCCCGAGACCGATCGATGCTGCCTTTCGACTCGCTTCTTCCCCGCCCGGCCCTGACGAACCCCGTCCTGCTGGCCGCCACCGTCGACTCGTTCGGCCGCAGCGCCGCGAGCCGCCGGGATGTCTGGCGCCTGCTGACCGACACCTACACGGTCGATCTCGACGCGGTGGCCGCCGTGCTCCCGCGCGAGGATGCGGAGCCGGTCTGGCTGCCCGCCAGGAGCTGAGGCCGCTCAGGCGGCGACCGACAAGCCGTCGCCGCGGCGGAGCACCCCGCCCGCCACCACCTGCGCGTAGACCCCGCAATCGGCGTGGCCGAGACGCTGCATGAGCGCCTTCGGTATGGCGAGGTCGCGCTCCCCGGTGGCCGGGTCGACGTTGGTGGCCGCGCAGCGCTCGGTGCGCTTGATCACCCGCAGCCGCACGCCCTCGGATCCGACGAGGTCCGTCCCCACGAGGTCGAGCTCGCCGAAGGCCGGCAGGCCCGTGACCTGGAGGTTGCCCCGGAAGCGCAGCGGGTCGACGGGAGCGCCGACCATGTCCTCGATCGCCGCGACGCTCGCGAGGTTGATGAGCGAGACGAAGCCGCTGCGGGAATCCGTGAAGCGGAAGCCGTCGGGCGCCGCCAGCACCTTGGGCGGCCCGCGCAGCGCGCCCGGCATGAAGCGGCGGAAGAACGCCTCCGCGGTGAGGCGCCCCGCGCGGGCGCGGAGGTCCGCCCGCAGGACCTCGCGGTCCCCCTCGCGGATCACCAGTTCGCCGGTCTCGTCCTCGTAGCGCGTGGCGAGCCGGGCGAGCTCGGCGTGGCGCATCAGCATCAGGAACTTGACCTTCGGCTGATGCGCGGGCGCCGCCGGATCGAAGCCGCTTGGGCCGTTCTCCACCGCGTAGAGCCGGTCGCCCGGGAAGTAGCCGCCGGCGCTCAGCGTCGCCTCCTCCAGCGGCTCGGGAGACAGGCCCTTGACCGGGTAACGGTGCAGGGCGGCGACGTGCAGCGTGGCGGTCATGCCCCCGGGTTACGCCCGGGCCTCGGCTCCGGCAAGTCCATCCGCCCCCCTCGCGCCGCGCATCCCCCTCGCCGCGTAGGCGGGGCCGACCCCCTTGTGTTACCGATATGCCACACTACATGCAGCCCACCGGCGGCTCGACCAGAGAGCCGGGGGCCCGGCGCCGACGAGGCGAGGGCACCTGAGACGGCCCGTCCGCGCCCGAGAGGGGCGGGTGGTCGCGATCGAGGAGGGGAGTGGAGAATGAATTTCGAGAAGTACACCGAGCGCGCCCGCGGCTTCGTGCAGGCCGCGCAGGCTCTGGCGCTCCGCGAGGGCCATCCGCAGCTCTCGCCCGGCCACGTGCTGAAGGTCCTGCTCGACGATCCCGAGGGCCTCTGCGCCGGGCTGATCGAGCGCGCCGGCGGCCAGTCCCGGGTGGCGCTGGCGCAGGTCGAGGCGTGGCTCGCGCGTCAGCCGAAGGTGTCGGGCGGCGCCTCCCAGCCGCAGGCGACCCGCGAGCTGATGCGCCTGTTCGACACCGCCGAGAAGGCGGCCGAGAAGGCCGGCGATTCCTACGTCACGGTCGAGCGCCTGCTCCTGGCGCTCGCCGTCGAGAAGGAGACCGAGGCCGGCAAGGCGCTCGCGGCGGCGGGCGTCACCGCGGCCTCGCTCAACGGCGCCATCAACGCCCTGCGCAAGGGCCGCACCGCGGACAACGCCACGGCCGAGAACGCCTACGACGCGCTCAAGAAATACGCCCGCGACCTCACCGAGGCGGCCCGCGAGGGCAAGCTCGACCCGGTCATCGGCCGCGACGAGGAGATCCGCCGCACCATCCAGGTCCTGTCTCGGCGCACCAAGAACAACCCGGTGCTGATCGGCGAGCCCGGCGTCGGCAAGACCGCCATCGTCGAGGGGCTGGCGCTGCGCATCGTCAACGGCGACGTGCCGGAATCCCTGCGCGACAAGCAGCTCCTCGCCCTCGACATGGGCGCGCTGATCGCCGGCGCGAAGTACCGCGGCGAGTTCGAGGAGCGGCTGAAGGGCGTGCTCTCCGAGGTCACGGCGGCTGAGGGCGGAATCATCCTGTTCATCGACGAGATGCACACCCTGGTCGGGGCCGGCAAGGCGGACGGGGCCATGGACGCCTCGAACCTGCTCAAGCCCGCGCTCGCCCGCGGCGAGCTGCACTGCGTCGGTGCGACCACGCTCGACGAGTACCGCAAGCACGTCGAGAAGGATGCGGCGCTGGCGCGGCGCTTCCAGCCGGTCTTCGTCTCGGAGCCGACCGTCGAGGACACGGTCTCGATCCTGCGCGGCATCAAGGAGAAGTACGAGCAGCACCACGGCGTGCGCATCCAGGATTCGGCGCTGGTGGCGGCCGCGACCCTGTCCAACCGCTACATCACCGACCGCTTCCTCCCCGACAAGGCGATCGACCTCGTCGACGAGGCGGCCTCGCGCCTGCGCATGCAGGTCGATTCGAAGCCCGAGGAGCTCGATTCCATCGACCGCGAGATCGTGCGGCTGAAGATCGAGGCCGAGGCGCTGAAGAAGGAGACGGACGCGGCCTCCCGCGACCGGCTGGTGCGGCTGGAGAAGGAGCTGGGCGACCTCGAGGAGAAGTCGGCGGCGATCACGGCGCGCTGGAAGGCCGAGAAGGACAAGCTCGGCCGCGCCGCAGAGCTGAAGAAGAGGCTCGACGAGGCCCGGACCGAACTCGCCTCCGCGCAGCGGCAGGGCCAGTACCAGCGGGCGGGTGAACTCGCCTACGGCATCATCCCGGGGCTGGAGCGCGAACTCGCGGAGATCGAGGCGCGGGGTGCCGACGGCGCGCGGGGCAACGGCTCGGGCCTGATGGAGGAGGCGGTGACGCCGAGCCACGTGGCGGGGGTCGTCTCGCGCTGGACCGGCGTGCCCGTCGACAAGATGCTGGAGGGCGAGCGCGAGAAGCTGCTCGCGATGGAGGCCGCGCTCGGCAAGCGCGTGGTCGGCCAGCGCGAGGCGGTGACCGCTGTGGCGACGGCCGTGCGCCGCGCCCGCGCCGGCCTGCAGGACCCGAACCGGCCGATCGGCTCGTTCATGTTCCTGGGGCCGACGGGCGTCGGCAAGACCGAGCTGACCAAGGCGCTGGCGAGCTTCCTGTTCGACGACGAGACCGCGATGGTGCGCCTCGACATGTCCGAGTACATGGAGAAGCACTCCGTCGCCCGGCTGATCGGCGCGCCCCCCGGCTATGTCGGCTACGAGGAGGGCGGGGCGCTCACCGAGGCGGTGCGGCGCCGGCCCTACCAGGTCGTGCTGTTCGACGAGATCGAGAAGGCGCATCCGGACGTGTTCAACGTCCTGCTGCAGGTTCTCGACGACGGGCGGCTCACCGACGGGCAGGGGCGGACGGTCGATTTCCGCAACACGCTCCTCGTCATGACCTCGAATCTCGGCGCCGAGTACCTGGTGAACCAGCCCGAGGGCCAGGACACCGACGCGGTGCGCGACGAGGTGATGAGCGTAGTGCGGGCGCATTTCCGGCCCGAATTCCTGAACCGCGTGGACGAGATCATCCTCTTCCACCGGCTGCAGCGGGAGGAGATGGGCGCGATCGTCGACATCCAGCTCGCCCGCCTGCAGAAGCTCCTCGACGAGCGCAAGATCACGCTCGACGTGGAGCCGGATGCCCGGGCCTGGCTCGCCGAGCGCGGTTACGACCCGGCCTACGGGGCGCGCCCGCTCAAGCGCGTCATCCAGAAGGCGGTGCAGGACCCGCTCGCCGAGCAGATCCTCGCCGGCACCATCCACGACGGGGAGCGGGTGCCGGTGCGGCTCGGCCCGGAGGGGCTGATGATCGGCGACGTGGCGGTCACGGCCGCCCGGCGGCCGGCGGGCGTGACGCTGAACTGACGGGCGTGAGCGGCTGAAGGGGCCGGCCTCCGCGAGGGGCCGTCCCTCGTCACGTGACGACGGGCGGCCGTCCGCGCCTCGACACGGAGGCCTCCCTGCCTATGGGCGCGGGCCGCCCCCGAGACCATGCCGCTCGGCGCCGCTCCGCGCTATGATGCATGTTCGCGGGGGCCCGGCGAGGGGACGCGGATGGACGGCGACGACCTCACCTACGCGATCGGCGACATCCACGGCTGCGCCGACCAGCTCGACCGCCTGCTCGCCGAGATCGAGCGGCACCGGGCCGGGCGCCCGCGGCGCATCGTCTGCCTCGGCGACTACGTGGACCGCGGCCCCGACAGCGCCCGGGTCATCGCCACCCTGCGCGGCCTCCAGGAGCGCGAGCCGGGCCGCATCACCTGCCTCAAGGGCAATCACGAGGCGATGCTGCTCGGCGCGCTCTCGGGCGCCGACGAGCCGCTCTGGCTGTTCAACGGGGGCCGCGCCGTGCTCGCCTCCTACGGCGTGACGCGGGTCGACCAGCTGCCGCGCGCCGACCTCGACTGGATCGCCGCCCTGCCCACCCTGCACGAGGACGAGGCCCACTGGTACGTCCATGCGGGTTTCCGGCCGGGCCGGCCAGCGCCGGATCCGGATGTCGAGCGGCGGCTGTGGATCCGGGAGCCGTTCCTGTCGGCCGACCACGATTTCGGCAAGCACGTGGTCCACGGCCACACGCCGCTCCGGGACGGCCAGCCGGAGGTGCGGCGCCACCGCACCAACCTCGATACCGGGGCGGTGTTCGGCGGCCCGCTCACCGCCGGCGTGTTCATCCCGCGGGAGGGGCCGCCCGCGGCCTTCCTTCAGGTGCTCTGACGGGGCCACAGGCCCGCGATCGCCGCGAGCAGCCAGCCGAGCATCAGCACGATCCCACCCGCGGGGGCCGCCATGGGGAAGAGCGGCACCTGCGCCAGCGCCCGCAGGGCGAGGTCGCCGCTGAACAGGCCGAGGCCGACGCAGAGGCACGCCGCCGCGAGCCGGGCGAGGGGAGGGCGCAGGCGCCCGGAGCCGGCGAGGACCAGCACGGGCCCCGCGTGGAAGAGCAGGAACTGCGCGGCCGTCTGGAGATTGCCGCCGCCGGTCAGGTGCGCGGCCGCCGCCGACAGGGCCACGCCCAGCAGCCCCGCCAGCGCACCGAGGGCGAACAGGATCCGGTCGGCGGGGTGCATCAGCTCCGCTCGGCCAGGAGCCGCGCCACGCTCGCGCGCAACTCCGGGATGCCCTCGCCGGTGCGGCTCGACGTCAGGATGATCTCCGGATAGGCCGCCGGCCGCCGGGCGAGCGCCGCCGCCGTGGCGTCGAGGCGCGGCTGCACCTCGCTCTTCTTGAGGTCGTCGCCCTTCGTCAGCACCACCTGGTAGGAGACGGCGGCCGAATCGAGCTCGTCCAGCACCTCGCCGTCATTGGGCTTGATGCCGTGGCGCGCGTCGATGAGGACGTAGACCCGGGCGAGGTTGGCGCGACCCTGGAGGTAGGCGTGGATCAGCTCCGTCCAGGACGCCACCTTCGCCTTCGACACCGCCGCGTAGCCGTAGCCCGGCATGTCGACGAGGGTGAGCTTGCCCCCGAGGTCGAAGAAGTTGAGCTGCTGCGTGCGCCCCGGCGTGTGCGAGGTGCGCGCGAGCGTCGTGCGGCCGGTGAGCGCGTTGATCAGGCTCGACTTGCCGACGTTGGAGCGGCCCGCGAAGGCGATCTCCAGCCCCCGCATCGGCGGCAGTCCGTCGAGCTTGTCCGCCGCGGTGGCGAAGTCGGCGGCGCCCGCGAAGAGCAGGCGCCCCGCCTCGATCAGGGCCGCGTCGTCCTCCTGATCCATCAGCCCTTGGCCGCGTTGGCGGGCGTTCGCCGGGAGAATGTCGAGCGCAGGTTGTCCCACAGCTCCACCTTCACGCCGTTGCGCCGCATGATCACGTATTGCTGCGTGATCGACAGCAGGTTGTTCCACGCCCAGTAGATCACCAGCCCGGCCGGGAACGAACCCAGCATGAAGGTGAAGATGATGGGCATGAAGGTGAAGACCTGGGCCTGCACCGGGTCGGGCGGGGCCGGGTTCATCTTCATCTGCAGGAACATCGTGATGCCCATGACGATGGGCCAGACGCCGAGATGGAACAGGTCCGGCGGCGCGAAGGGCAGCAGGCCGAACAGGTTGAGCACCGAGGTCGGGTCCGGCGCCGCGAGGTCGCGGATCCAGCCGAAGAACGGCGCGTGCCGCATCTCGATGGTGACGAACAGCACCTTGTAGAGCGAGAAGAAGACCGGGATCTGGATCAGCACCGGCCAGCAGCCGGCGACCGGGTTGATCTTCTCCTTCTTGTACAGCTCCATCATCGCCTGCTGCTGCTTGACCTTGTCGTCCGCGTAGCGCTCGCGGATCGCGGTCATCTCCGGCTGGACAGCCTTCATCTTGGCCATCGAGACGTAGGAGCGGTTGGCGATCGGCAGGAAGAACAGCTTCAGGATGAAGGTGACGATCAGGATCGAGACGCCGAAGTTGCCGAACAGCTTGTAGAAGAAGTCCAGCGCCTTGAACATCGGCTTGGTGATGAAGTAGAACCAGCCCCAGTCGATGAGCAGGTCGAACTTCAGGATGTTCTGGCCGGTGCGGTAGGCATCGACGGTCGAGACCTCCTTGGCACCGGCGAACAGGCGCTGGCTGGCCTGGAGGGTCGAGCCCGGCGCCAGGGTCTTGGCCTCGCCGAGGCTGCTCGCCTGGTAGACCTTGGTCTGGCCCTCGTCGCGCTCGGTGAAGCTGCCCGTGTAGGGGCTCTGCTGGTCCGGGATGGTGGCCGCGGCCCAGTACTTGTCGGTGATGCCGAGGAAGCCGCCGGTGGCGCCCGGCCAGGACACGCCGCGGGTGCCGGGGGCGCCGAGCGGGTTCTCCTTGGCCATCTTGTCGTAGGTGTATTCCTGCAGGCCCTTGTCGCCCACGACCCCGATCATGCCCTCGTGGAGCACGTAGTAGCCCTGGGTGTGCGGCTTGCCCCAGCGCGAGACGAGGCCGTAAGGGTAGAGGGTGACGGCGTTCGCGCCCTTGTTCTCGACCGAGTCCTCGACCGTGAACAGATACTTGTCGTCGACCGAGAGCTTGCGGCGGAACACGAGGCCGGCGCCGTTGTCCCAGGACAGCGTGAGCGGCGTCCGGGCGGTGAGCGCGTCGCCGTCCGCGGTCCAGACCGTGTCGCCGCCCGGGAGCGGGCCGGCATTCTGCCCGACCCAGCCGAACTCGGCGTAGTAGGGGTTGGCCGACCCGGCCGGCGACAGCAGCACGATCTCCGGAGAGGTCGGGTCGACGGTCTCGTGGTAGCCCTTGAGGGAGACGTCGTCGATGCGGCCGCCCTTGAGGGCGACGGAGCCGCGCAGGGCGTCGGTGTCGATGCGCACGCGCGGCGAGCGGGCGAGCGCCTCCTCGCGGGTCAGCGCGGCCTGCGGGTTGCCGCCGCTCGCGCCCGGCAGGGTGCCCGGGACGGGGGCCGAGGGGCCGCCCTCCTTCGGGCTCGGCGACGGGGTGGTCGCCTGTGCGGCCTGCTGCGCCGCCTGCTGCTGGCGCTGCCGCTCGACCTGCGGCGCGGAGACGAAGTAGTTCCAGCCGAGGAGCACCGCCAGCGACAACGCGATGGCGATGATCATGTTGGTCTTGTCGTTACCCATGAAGGTCCCGCGACGCCTGCCGCTTCACGCGCGGGACCGGGCGCGCGTCACGCGACGTCCGGCCCTGCTGTCTTCTGCAAGAGGCAAGGCCGGCGACCGGCATCGCCTCACGGTTGTGGTTCGAGCGGGGCGGCCTCGCGGCGGGGCCGGCCCGGCTCCTTCGCCGGCTTCGGCTTCGTCACGGTGGCGAGCGCCCGCCGGATGTCGTCGACCAGGACCGCGAAGGGTGCGCTCAAGGCCTCGCGACGGCCGATCAACACCACGTCGAGGGCCCGGTCCGCGTGCTCGGTCCCGGCGGCCGCGACGGCGGCCTTGAGGCGGCGCCGGATGCGGTTGCGCTCGGTTGCGTGCCCCGTCTTGCGGGTGACGGTGAAGCCGAACCGCAGCCCGGTCGCCGTCTCGTCCGCCCCCCGAAGGCGCCCCTGCGCCGTCATGCGCCCCGTGTGGAAACGGCGGCCCGCGGCCGCCGCCAGATAGTCGGGGCGCCGCGTGATCCGCCCGATCGGGGGCGTGTCGGCGCCCATGCGGCTCGCGGCCGCGCGCGGCGTCAGGCCGAGAGGCGCTTGCGGCCGCGGGCGCGGCGGGCGGCGATGACCTTGCGGCCACCGACGGTGGCCATGCGGGCGCGGAAGCCGTGGCGGCGCTTGCGCACGAGCTTGGAGGGTTGGTAGGTTCTCTTCACGGCGATGGCTCCGAAGGCCGGGGCCGACGATGCCTGGCACCGCCGCAGCCCTCGTTGATGACTGATCTGTCAAGGCGAATAGCGAGCGACCGCCCTCGTCGGAGGGCGGTCTCGCGTCGGGCGCTGTATGGCCGAAGGGCGGGGGTGAGTCAATCACTTGGAACCGGGCCAAGCGCCGCGCGGAGCGGAACGCGACCCTCCCCCTCTGCGGGGGAGGGTGGCCTGCGGAGCAGGCGCAGCGGGACGCAGTCCCGCCGAGAGGGGCTGGCGCGACGATCCTTCAGGAGCGCTTCTCACAACCCGTCAGATCTCTCCGGAAGCGTGGTGCCCCTCTCCCGCCCCTCTCTGCGGAGCACCCTCCCTCGCAGAGCGGGGAGGGTTTTCTTCCCGCGCCCTGCCGCACAATCTCGGTGCCGAATGCAACTGGGAGAACCCTCCGCATGCTCACCGACGACGACCGCCCGCGGCCCCAGACCACCACCCACGCGATCGGCCAGGATCTCACCGCGCTCTCGATCGGCGACCTCGACGCCCGGATCGCGCTGCTCAAGGCCGAGATCGCGCGCCTGGAGGAGGCCCGCCGGCACCGGGAAGCCTCGCACGACGCGGCGCACGCGGTGTTCCGACTCTGACGCCTCAGGTCTGCACCGCCGCCTCGTCCTCCGGCACCACGTCCACCGCCACTGTGAGCCGCTGGGCGCCCGAGCCCGCGATAATGCCGGCGACGGGCGCCACGTCGGAATAGTCGCGCCCCTGTGCCAGCACGATGTGGTCGTTCTCGACGCTGATCGCGTTGGTCGGGTCGAGGCCGTGCCACCCGTCCCCGCACCAGACCAGCACCCAGGCGTGGCTCGCATCCGCCCCTTCGAGGCGCTTCATGCCCGGCGGCGGCTGCGTGCGCAGGTAGCCGCTGACGTAGGCGGCCGGCAGGCCGAGCCCGCGCAAGCCCGCGATCATGATGTGCGAGAAGTCCTGGCAGACGCCCCGCCGCCCGGCGAAGGCCCGTGCCAGGGGCGTCGCCACGTCGGTCGCGGCGGCGTCGAAGGTGAAGTCGGCATGGATGCGCCGCATCAGGTCGACGGCCCCCGCATAGGCGCCCCCGCCCGGCGGGAAGCTCGCGCGGGCGTAGTCCGTCACCTCCGGCACCAGGGGCACGCGGCCGCTCGGGGCCGCGTAGTGCACGGGAGAGTCGGGCGCGAGGCTCGCCTGCGCGAGCACCCGCTCGCGCACCTCCTCCCAGGCGAGACCCGAGGCGAGGTCGGGCAGCCGCGACCGCTCGACGTCGATCCGCGACACCGCCTCGATCCGGAAAGTCCGGTGCGGCGTCTCCACCGTGAGCGTCGTGGTGGCGTTGCCGAAGAAATCGCGGCCCGTGGCCCGCCGGTGAGGCGTCGGCTGGACGTGGATCTGGTGGGAGAGCACGCGCTGCCCCTCGCCCGTCGTGGGCGTCAGCCGCAGGCTGCAGCGCGCATGCGTGACGGCGTCCCGGTAGCTGTAGGCGGTGACGTGGCGCAGGAGGTAGATCACGCCAGCGCCACCAGCCGCTCGGGGCGGGCGGCATCCGAGCCCCCCGGGAAGTAGCGGGAGGCGGCCGCCTCGGCGATCGCCCAGAGGCGCGCCTCCCAGTCCTGCGCCACGGCGGGCGACAGGCCGGCCGCCTCGGCGCTGGCGATCTCGCCGGCCAGCGCCCGCACCAGCCGGGTCGGAGGTTCGGGCAGCCCGTCCTGGCGCAGGGCCGGCAGCCCGTCGAGGTGCTCGGCCAGCCGCTCGACCTGGAAGGCCACCGAGCGCGGGTTGAAGGGGTCGAGCAGCACCATGTCGCGCACCGGCGCCAGCGCCACCCCGAGCAGGTAGCGCGCCCCGTAGGAGATGCGGGAATCGACGAGGCGCAGCAGCGTCGCGAGGTCGTCCCCGGTCGCATCGTCCGCCGCGAAGGTCTCGGCGAAGCGGCAGGCGTTGATCGCCCGCTCGATGCGCCGGCCCATATCGACGAAGGGCCAGCCGCCGGCCCGGTTCATGTTCTCCTGGGCGAGGCCGGAGAGCGCCGCGGTGAGTTCGAGGGCGCGCTCGGCCCGGTCGAGCCAGGCCGCCTCGGAGCCCGGATTGGCCTCCGGCGCCTCCAGGAGGTCGTGGAGGGTGCGCAGGGCCCGCCAGGTCTCCAGGGAGAGGCGCTCGCGCAGCACGGCGGCGTTGCGGCGCGCGGCCGCGACCTGCGCCCGCGCGGAGCCCCAGGCCTCGCGCCCGGAGAGCGCGTGGGCGGCGATCGCGGCGGCGGAGCCGAGCACCGTCGGCACGGCGCCCCAGGCGTGCAGCAGCCCCCGCAGCCGCGCGTCGGTGCCGAGATCCGCCTCGCTGCGCGCCAGCCCCCCGGCGCCCGCCAGCAGGCAGGCGGTGATCCGCACCACCGTCTCGGCCCGCTCCAGGTAGCGGCCGAGCCAGAACAGGTTGTCGGCCGCGCGGCTCGGCAGCAGGCCCTGGACCCGGCGTACGGCGGGCTGGTCCTGGCGCGGCATCGCGGCCGCGGGATCGCCGTCGCGGCCGCCGAGCACCCAGACGTCGGCGGTGCGCACGCCCGCGCCCATGGCGACGGGCTGCACATCCGCGTGCTCCGAGATCCGGCAGAAGCCGCCCGGCATCACCTGCCAGCCCCCGGGCGTCGCCGCCGCGAACACCCGCAGCACGAAGGGCCGCGGCACGAGGCCGGCCCCGTCCCAGACCGGCGCCGTCGAGAGCTGCACCGGCTCCTGCGCCACGAGGTCGCCGGGCCGGTCGCGCAGGACGGCGAGCAGGCGCTCGGTCTCGGCCGGGTCGCGCAGTCCGAAGGCCCGGGTGGTGAAGGCGCCCTGGGCCGGGGCCGCGGCCGGGCGCAGCGTCAGGGTCTCGACCCGCTCCAGCACGGCCGCGCGGGCGACCGGGTCGCCGCACCACCACGTGGCGAGACCCGGCAGGCGCAGGGGTTCGCCGAACAGGTGCTCGCAGACGCCCGGCAGGTAGGCGGCGAGCCAGCCGCCCTCGACGAGGCCGGCGCCCGGCATGTTGCCGATCACGCAGGCGCCCGCCTTCAGCGCCTCGACGAGGCCGGGCACGCCGAGCCGGGAATCCGGGTTCAGGGCGAGGGGGTCGATGAAGTCGCCGTCCACGCGCCGCCAGAGCACGTCGGCCCGCTTGAGCCCCGCCACCGTGCGCACGTAGAGCCGCCCGTCCTGGACCAGGAGGTCGTCCCCCTCCACGAGGGCGAAGCCGAGGTAGCGGGCGAGCACCGCCTGCTCGACATAGGTGTCGCCGTAGGGACCGGAGGTGAGGAGCCCGATCCGCGGCTCGATCCGCTCCGCGGCGGCCGCCAGCCCGTCCCGGAAGGCCTGGAAGAACGGGGTGAGCCGCTCGACGTCGAGGGCGCCGTGCACCTCCGGCAGGGCGCGGGCCAGCACCATCCGGTTCTCCAGCGCGTAGCCGACGCCGGAGGGGGCCTGGGTGCGGTCCGCGAGCACGCGCCAGCGCCCGTCCAGCCCCCGCGACAGGTCGGCCGCGTAGAGGTGGAGCTGGCGCCCGTTGCCGGGCTGGCGCACTCCGTGGAGCGGGCGCAGGAATTCCGGGCTCGCCGCCACCGCGGCGGCCGGGATCAGCCCGGCCGTCACGAGGTGCGCGTCCCCGTAGAGGTCGGCCAGCACCGTCTCCAGCAGGCTCGCCCGCTGGGCGACGCCCGCGGCGATCGCCGCCCACTCGTCCTCCTCGACGAGGAGGGGCAGCACGCCGAGCGGCCAATCGCGCTCCGCGGCCTCGCCGTAGACCCGGTAGGCGATGCCGGTGTTGTGGATGTGCCGCTCGGCTGCCGCGAGCCGCGCGGCGATCTCGTCCTCCGGCAGGGCGGCGAGCCGGTCGAGGAAGCCCTCCCAGGCCCGGCGCGGCGCCCCATCCGGGCCGATCAACTCGTCGGGCACGCCCGGGAGCGGCCGATAGCCCGCCGTCCAGCGGGCGCGCCGCGCCGCCCCCTCCGCCTCGGAGTCGGGGAGGGCGAGGGCGAGCGGGGTGGCCGCGCTCATCGCGGCGCGGGCGTGCGCAGGTCGAGGGTGAGCGGGAATTCGCGCCGCGTCTCCTCGGGCGCGAGACGGACGCGGCCCGGCGTGTGGCCGTGGTCCTGGAAGCGGGCGAGGCGGCGCCCCTCCGCCTCGTAGGTGTTGACCGGAAAATGCTCGTAGTTGCGCCCGCCCGGGTGGCTCACGTGGTAAGTGCAGCCGCCGAGCGAGCGGTTCGACCACGTGTCGACGATGTCGAAGGTCAGCGGCGAGTGGACCGGGATCGTCGGGTGCAGCGCCGAGGCCGGCTGCCAGGCCTTGAAGCGCAGGCCCGCCACCGCCTCCCCGGAGCGCCCGGTCTCGGCGAGCGGCAGGCGGCGGCCGTTGCAGGTGACGACGTGCCGGCTCGGCACGTAGCCCTCGACCCGCACCTGCAGGCGCTCCACAGAGGAATCGACGAAGCGGACGGTGCCGCCCGCCCCGCCCTCCTCGCCGAGCACGTGCCAGGGTTCGAGGGCCTGGCGCAGCTCCAGGGTGACGCCCGCATGCGCGACGCTGCCGTAGCGCGGGAAGCGGAACTCGGCCTGGGCCTCGTACCAGACCGGGTCGAAGGCATAGCCCGCCTCGCGCAGGTCCCCGAGCACGCCGAGGAAGTCCTGCCACAGGAAGTGGGGCAGCATGAAGCGGTCGTGGAGCGCCGTGCCCCAGCGGACGAAACCGCCCTCCTGCGGCTCGCGCCACAGCCACGCGATGATCGCCCGCAGGAGGAGCTGCTGGGCGAGGCTCATCCGCGCGTCCGGCGGCATCTCGAAGGAGCGGAATTCGAGCAGCCCGAGGCGCCCGGTCGGCCCGTCCGGCGAGTAGAGCTTGTCGATGCAGATCTCGGCCCGGTGGGTGTTGCCGGTGACGTCGACGAGCACGTTGCGGAAGAGCCGGTCCACGAGCCAGAGCGGCACCTCCGGCCCGCCGGGCGGCGGCACCTGGGCGAGCGCGATCTCCAATTCGTAGAGCCCGTCGTGGCGCGCCTCGTCCATGCGCGGCGCCTGGCTGGTCGGGCCGATGTACAGGCCCGCGAACAGGTAGGACAGCGACGGGTGCCGCTGCCAGTAGAGGACGAGGCTCTTCAGGAGGTCCGGCCGGCGCAGGAAGGGCGAATCGGCCGGGGTCGCGCCGCCCAGCACCACGTGGTTGCCGCCGCCGGTGCCGGTGTGGCGCCCGTCGATCATGAACTTCTGGGCGCCGAGCCGGGTCTCGCGGGCGTCCTGGTACAGGCCCGTGGTGATCGCCACCGCCTCGCGCCAGGTGGCGGCCGGGTGCACGTTGACCTCGATCACGCCCGGATCGGGCGTGACCTTGATGACGCCGAGCCGCGGGTCGTAGGGCGGCTCGTAGCCCTCGATGTGGACCGGCGTGCCCGCCTCGGCGGCGGCCTGTTCCAGGGCCTCCACCAGGGCCACGTACTCGTCCGCCCGCTCCAGCGGCGGCATGAACACGCAGACCGCCCCCTCCCGCGGCTCGACGGCGAGCGCGGTGCGCACCGCGACGCCGTGCTCGGCGCCGCTGCGCCCCTTGCGGGGCGCGGGGGCGAGCGATCCGCGCGCCTCCAGCGGGTCCTGCGGGGCGTAGTAGGGATACGATTCCGGGGGAATGTAGGTGAGGGAGTTCAGCGGCAGGCGGAAGCCGACGGGGGAATCGCCCGGCACGAGGTAGAGGGCGCCGCGCCGCGTCTCCCACTTCTCCGAGACCCAGAGCCGCTCGGTCCCGACCGCGATGTTGGAGAGCGGCAGCACGTAGCCGACCGGCTCCGACAAGCCGCGCTTGTAGACGCGGGCCATGCGCTCCTGGAACTCGGCGTCGCCGACCCGCGGCTGCAGGGGCGAGGTGTTGATCGGAAGCTCCGCCTCCTTGCGCTCCCAGTATTCCGGGTCCTCGAAGGTCGGCTGCACGAAGGGCGACAGGCCGAGGATGCGGGCGAGCGCCTTCGCGAACGCCTCGGCCTCAGCGATGCCGACATCGGCGGGCCCGGCGATGCGGGCGATCCGCTCCGGATCGCGCCAGATCGGTTCCCCGTCCTTGCGCCAGTAGAGGGCGAAGGCCCAGCGCGGCAGGCTTTCGCCCGGATACCACTTGCCCTGGCCGTAATGCAGGAGGCCGCCCGGAGCGAAGCGGTCGCGAAGCCGCCGGATCAGCTGGTCGGCCAGCGCGCGCTTCGTCGGCCCCACCGCGGCGGTGTTCCACTCGGCGCCCTGGAAATCGTCCACCGACACGAAGGTGGGCTCGCCGCCCATGGTCAGGCGCACGTCCCCGTCCGCGAGGTCGCGGTCGATCCGGTCGCCGAGCGCGTCCATGGCGCCCCAGGCCTCGTCCGAGAACGGCTTCGTCACCCGCGGCGCCTCGGCGACGCGGCTCACGGTCATCTCGAAGTGGAAATCGACCTCGGCCGGCTCGGCGAGCCCGGAGATCGGCGCCGCCGAGCGGTAATGAGGCGTCGCCGCGAGCGGGATGTGGCCTTCGCCGCAGAGGAGCCCCGAGGTAGCGTCGAGCCCGATCCAGCCGGCGCCCGGCACGTAGACCTCCGCCCAGGCGTGGAGGTCCGTGAAGTCCTTGGCGGTGCCGGCCGGCCCCTCCACCGCCGTGGTGTCGGGCACGAGCTGGATCAGGTAGCCGGAGACGAACCGCGCCGCGAGGCCGATCCGCCGCAGGATCTGCACCAGCAGCCACGCCGAATCGCGGCAGGAGCCGCTGCCCGCCTCCAGGGTCTCGTCGGGCGTCTGCACGCCCGGCTCCATGCGCACCACGTAGGAGACGCTGTCGCGCACCAGCTGGTTGAGCGCCACCAGGAACAGGACAGTGTTCTTCTCCTCCGGCAGCCGCGTCAGGATCTCGTCGAGGCGCGGCCCGTCCTCGTTCGGGACCAGGTAGGGGGCCAGTTCCTCCTGCAGCTCCGGCGGATAGGCGAAGGGCCGCGTCTGGGCGTAGTCGTCGACGAAGAAGTCGAACGGGTTGATCACCGACATGTCGGCGGTGAGGTCGACCTCGACCCGGAACTGCGTGGTCTTGTCCGGGAACACGAGGCGGGCGAGCCAGTTGCCGCTCGGATCCTGCTGCCAGTTCACGAAGTGATTGCCCGGCTCGACCTTGAGCGCGTAGCTCAGGATCCGGGTGCGTGTGTGCGGCGCCGGACGCAACCGAATCACCTGCGGCCCGAGACCGATGGGCCGGTCGTAAGTGTAGGACGTGACGTGGTGCAGGGCGGCCTTGATCGACACGGTGACTCCGATGGGGCTGGCGGCAGCGTCTCGCGCGCGGCGGATCCTGGTCTGTTGAGCTTCTACACGCCCACCTCCGCCGCGTCAGCCGCGGCCTGTCCCCGGACCGGAGCGTCGCGCCCACGGCGCCGCGGCCCCGTTTCGAGGCAAGTCCCGTGCCGGGCGCCACGGAACTTTGCCGGTTCGGGAACCATTGCCGATCACCGGGCCGGGAAACGGTGCGGGCGCGCGCGGCGGGCTGTCCGATGAAGATCTTCCAGTGCGAGGCCTGCGAGCAGCCCTTCCACTTCGAGACCGCCCGCTGCGCGAGTTGCAAGCGGCGGGCGGGCTACGACCCGAAGGCCGGATGCGTCGTGACCGTGACCGGCGTCGGGGAGACGCTGCATCGCCTCGGCGCCTCGGGCCGCGCCTACCGCCCCTGCGGCAACGCGGCGCTCGGGGCCTGCAACTGGCTGATCCCGGAAGAATCGCCGGAGGCCTACTGCCTCGCCTGCCGCCACAACCGCACCGTGCCGGACCTCTCGATCCCCTGGAACCTGATCCGCTGGCGCGACATCGAGATCGCCAAGCGGCGCCTGTTCTACTCGCTGCTGCGCCTCGGGCTGCCCCTGGCGCGGCGTCCGGACGATCCCGAGGGGCTGGCCTTCGACTTCCTGGTCGACCCGGCCGAATTCCAGAGCGGCGGCCCGGCCGTGCTCACGGGCCACGACAACGGGCTGATCACGGTCAGCCTCGCGGAGGCGGACGGCGTCGAGCGGGAGCGCCGCCGCGCGCTGTTCGGCGAGTCCTACCGCACGCTGCTCGGGCATTTCCGGCACGAGATCGGCCACTACTTCTGGAACGTGCTCGTCCGTCACGATCCCTGCCTGCCGGCCTTCCGGGCGATCTTCGGCGACGAGCGGGCCGATTACGGGGCGGCCCTCCAGCGGCACTACGCCCGGGGACCCGGCGAAGCGTGGCAGGAGCGCTTCGTCTCGGCCTACGCCACGGCGCATCCGTGGGAGGATTTCGCCGAGACCTTCGCGCATTACCTGCACATCGTGGACACGCTGGAGACCGCGGGCAGCTTCGGCCTGAGCATGCAGCCCAAGCTGCGCGCCGACCTCGCGGCGGCGGTGGATTTCGACCCGCACCGCGCGCCCGATCTCGGCCGACTGATCGAGGCGTGGCTGCCGCTCACCTTCGCGATGAACGCGCTGAACCGCAGCATGGGGCAGCTGGACCTCTACCCGTTCCGGCTGACGCCGGCGGTGATCGGCAAGCTCTCCTTCGTGCACGATCGCATCCATGCCCGGACCGACACGCCGGGGGCCGCCGCCGGGACGCTCAAGGCGGTGATCGCCACCTTGCGCACCCCGGTGGCGCCGCCGCGGTCGGTGTAGGCGCAGGCCCCGATGAAGGTCCAGGTGGTTCAGCAAGAATTCTGACGTGTCCTGCGACGAGCACAACAGTCTACGATTGAAGACGGGACGGTCCGGGACCCTTACCCCTGCCCCTGTCCCGCACGGGCTTGCGGATTCACACTTCGGGTGGTGCGCATGCCCTCTCCCCGCGTGCGGGGAGAGGGTCGAGCCCCCCTTGGAGGGGGCGAGACGAGGCGGCGCACCGATCGCGCAGGGATCGGCCCGAAGGTGAGGGGGCGGCGCAGGATGAGGCTCTTCCAGAACCGCCCCCTTGTATCTGGAAGCCGGCCCTTTTGGATGATGTGATGAGGGCTGCGCGGGGACCGGCGGCCGCCGGTCCCCGCGCGTGGCGGACGGCTCCCGCGCCCCCTCTGGCTGCAACCGCTGGTGAG